>CAYMEP010000110.1:0-4105 GCA_964389695.1 uncultured Rhodobiaceae bacterium
GTCAGAGAATTGTTTAATACCTTCCCGTAATTCATCATCATCTAGAATATTGATTCCTTTGAAATCAACATCAAGGTGAGATAAAATTTGGACGACTTGTCCGGAAAAACCACATTGTGGAAATGAAGGAGTGCCTTTCATAAATAAAACAATATCTGTTGAATTAATTTCATTTTGTATTTGTGTATTAATTGTAGACATTATTTACTCCTTTGGAATTATTGTTTTTAAGGCAAGTGCATGTAATATATCACCCATGCCTGTGAGTGCATTATAGACCATCTTGTGTTGTTGCACACGTGTTTTACCGATAAATTGTACGGATGTTACTTCTGCAGCATAATGGTCGCCATCACCTTTGAGGTCAGTAATTTTGATATGAGCATCAGGTAGAGCTGTTTTTATCATTTCTTTGATTTCATTTTCTTGCATTGCCATTTTTATTGTTTCTTCTCTGTAGACATATAATGGGGGAGAGTATTCTCATGAATATTACGTAAATTTGTAAGAGATATAAGTGTTTCACCGTTGAAAATAAGTTTATCGCCACCAGTGATACCAATTTTTTGATAAGGTATATTCTTAGTATTCGCCATTGTTTCAAAATCCTCTGTTTTTGTTTTATTGAGTGTAACAAGGTAACGAGCTTGGTCTTCAGAAAAACAGAAAGCATGTGGTGGTTGCGTGAGCTTTATAGAGAGCGTACAGCCATATACACCTCTAAGACACATTTGTGCTAATGCTACTAATAATCCACCATTAGATATATCATGAACTGCGTTTGGTAATCGTTTTTGAATGGTATCATAAATGAACTGTCCATGATGTTTTTCTTGTTCTAAATTTACAGTTGGTGCAGTACCCAATTCTTCCGTTTTTTTGTTGAGAATATCACGTAAATATAGAGAACAGCCAAGGTGTCCTTTCGTTTCTCCAATAAGATAGATGACCTCATTTTCTGTGGTAAAGCCATGCTTCGGTATTTTGTCGATTTCTTGAATGAGACCAACTCCTCCGATAGCAGGGGTTGGGAGTATTCCTTGTCCATTTGTTTCATTGTATAGTGAGACATTTCCAGAAACTACAGGGTACTCTAGAGCTAGACAGGCTTCAGAGATGCCTTCAAGACAACCAACAAATTGACCCATAATTTCAGGGCGTTCGGGATTTCCAAAGTTCAAACAGTTGGTGATGGCAAGGCCTTTTGCACCAACAGATATTAAATTTCTCCAAGTTTCAACAACAGCTTGTTTTCCCCCTTCAAAGGGATCAGCGTAACAATAACGTGGTGTTACGTCACAGCTCATGGCTAAGGCTTTATTTGTACCATGAATCCGCACCACACCAGAATCGCTTATACCAGGGCGTAAAACGGTATCTCCCATAACCATATGGTCATATTGTTCCCATATCCAACGTCGAGATATTAAATCAGGTAATGCTATCATTTTTGTAAGAATCTCACTGAGACTCCCTTTTTGTGGTGCCTCTGTAATTGTTATAGACTTGCGTTGTGGTGTTTTTACATAAGGGCGGTCATAGATTGGTGCGCCATCGGCTAAGCCCGCTAGTGGTATATTAGCGACTAGTTTGTTATGATGAAAAATTTCTATATGTTTAGTATCTATTAAGCGTCCAATTACTGCACAATCTAATTCCCAGCGTGTAAAAATATCCTTTGCTTCTTGTTCTCTACCTGGTTTTAGAACCATCAGCATACGTTCTTGGCTTTCAGATAATAACATTTCATAGGCAGTCATATTGTCTTCACGGCAAGGGACATGGTCGAGGTTTAATTCGATGCCGACTCCACCTTTATCAGCCATTTCAACAGAAGAGGAGGTTAGACCAGCAGCACCCATATCTTGTATCGCAATGATAGCATCAGATTGCATTAGCTCAAGGCAGGCTTCTAACAGGCGTTTTTGTGTAAAAGGATCGCCAACTTGTACTGTTGGACGCTTTTCTTCTGAATTATCATCAAATTCTGCAGAGGCCATGGTGGCACCATGAATGCCATCACGCCCTGTTTTTGAACCAACATAAACGACACTTGCTCCAATTTCTGTAGCGGCAGCATAAAAAACTTTATTGGTTTCAGCTAAACCAACACACATTGCATTCACTAAAATATTACCATTATAGCTAGGGTCAAAATTAACTTCACCACCAATGGTTGGGACACCCATACAATTACCATAATGACCAATTCCAGAAACAACCCCTGAAAGTAAATGACGTGTTTTAGGATGTGATATCTCTCCAAAACGTAAGGCATTAAGATTCGCAATAGGACGGGCCCCCATCGTAAATACATCTCTCATAATTCCACCAACGCCAGTGGTTGCTCCCTGAAATGGTTCAATAAAAGAAGGGTGATTATGACTCTCCATCTTAAAAATAGCAGCAAGCCCATTACCAATGTCTACTACACCTGCATTCTCTCCTGGACCTTGAATGACGTGTTGTCCTGTAACGGGTAGTTTACTTAAATACTTTCGTGAAGACTTATAAGAACAATGTTCAGACCACATGACTAAAAAAATGCCTAGTTCTACTAAATTAGGTGTACGTTTCATCAAGTTAACAATCATCTGATATTCAGTTTGTGTTAAACCGTGTTCTTTAACTATTTCTTTTGTTATCATAGTCTCACTCATCTTAATATTGTTGCCATACTAGAAAATAAAGCTTTTCCATCTTCACCACCTAAAACCTTTTCACAATGACGTTCTGGGTGTGGCATCATACCAAGAACATTACCTGCTTCATTTGTTATACCTGCTATATCTAAGCAAGAGCCATTCGGGTTATCATCTGACATATAACGAAAAATAATTTGTTCATTCGAATCTAATTTTTTAAGTGTTTCTTTATCTGCAAAATAATTTCCATCATTATGTGCTATGGGAATTGTAACCTTTTGTCCTTTTTGATAATTCTTTGTGAAAATATTATCATTTGTTTCAACAATCAAATGTGTATCACGACATATGAAATTTAAATTTTTATTACGCATCAAGACACCTGGTAAGAGGCCGCATTCTGTTAAAATTTGGAAACCATTGCAAATTCCTAAAACCGAGACGCCATTATTCGCATGTGTAATTACTTCACGCATAACCGGGCTTTGAGCTGCCATTGCACCACAACGTAAATAATCCCCATAAGAAAAACCTCCAGGAATAATAATGAAATCACTTTTAGGTAAGTGAGCATCACCATGCCATATCATTTCAACTTGCATTCCAGCAGAACGGATAGATACTGCAATATCTCGATCACAATTTGATCCAGGAAAAACAATAATATTCACTTTAACTGTCATAGAGTTTAGCTTTCCAGAGTAATGTCGTAATTCTCAATAACTTTATTGGCTAAGAGTTTTTCACAAATTTCTACAGTTTGTTGATAGGCAAGTTCTTTGTCGGTTTCTGCTAAGTCAAGTTCAATCAATTTCCCTTGGCGCGCTTGGTTTATTCCTGAAAACTCTAATTGCTCAAGTGCTGTTTCAATGGCTCTACCTTGAGGGTCTAAAACGCCATTCTTAAGTCTAATTTGAATGATTGCTTTCATGGGTTATCCTTTGTTTATTCTGTTACCAGTGTTGGTTTTACAAATTGTTTTGGTTCTGTATCATTCATTAACCCCAACCGTTTCGCAACTTCTTTATAGGTATCAATTATATTACCTAAATCACGACGAAAAACGTCCTTATCTAGTTTTTTATTAGTTTCTAGATCCCATAAACGACAATTATCAGGGCTAATTTCATCGGCCAGAAGAATCTGCATGATATTACCTTCTATGGTACGCCCAAATTCTAATTTAAAATCAACTAGGCGGATGCCAACTGCGTAAAATAAACCAGTGAGAAAATCATTGATGCGTAAAGATAAGCCAACCATATCTTCGAGTTCTGGTGGTGTTGCCCACCCAAAGGCTGTTATATGGTCTTCACTAACCATTGGATCATTCAGTTCATCAGATTTATAAAAGAATTCAACAATGCTACGTGGTAAAGGCATACCTTCTTCAAGACCAATCCTACTACAAATAGATCCTGCAGCAACATTACGCACCACAACCTCAATAGGGATAATAT
>CAYMEP010000111.1:0-4053 GCA_964389695.1 uncultured Rhodobiaceae bacterium
TTTAACGACAGCACTGGTTATGTGTGCAGTAGTGATGGCAGCGGGTGCTGGACACCCCAAATTTATTGCAATTGCTTGTATTAACATTGTGGTTGCCGCAAATGCAGGAGGGGCTTTCAGTCCTTTTGGTGATATTACAACTTTGATGGTTTGGCAAAAAGGAATTCTCAGTTTCTTTGAATTTTTCTATCTTTTTGTACCTGCCGTAATTAATTTTCTGGTTCCTGCAATCTTCATGTCTTTCGCTGTGCCTAAAAAACATCCAAAAGACATAAAACAAGATTCTAGCTTAAAGACAGGGGCTATCCCAATTATATTACTTTTCTTATTAACTTTAACCATTACTGTTTTAGGACATCAATTTTTACATTTACCACCGGTCTTTGGTATGATGACAGGGTTTTCATTGCTTGGTATATATACATTCTTGTTGCGTTCAAAAACTCAAGAAGGCAATAAAAAAGATATCGATATATTTCATTTACTTTCTTTAGCTGAGTGGGACACCTTGTTTTTCTTTTATGGTGTGTTGTTATGTGTCGGTGGCTTGGCAAGTTTTGGATATTTAGCTGTTGCATCTGAAGTAATGTATAGTGAGATCGGAGCAACTGGGGCTAATGTTATTGTTGGTATTTTATCTGCGCTCGTTGACAATATACCCGTTATGTATGCTGTATTAACTATTCTTCCTAGTATGGATATGGGACAATGGTTGCTTGTTACGTTAACAGCTGGTGTAGGGGGGTCTTTGTTGTCTGTTGGTTCTGCTGCGGGAGTCGCATTAATGGGGCAAGCAAGAGGAGTATATACTTTTTTTGCACATTTAAAATGGAGCTGGGCAGTTGCTCTTGGTTATATCGCAAGTATCTATGCTCATTTTGCCTTTAATAAACACTTATTTGATGGTATAGTTATGGGAGTAGGTTAGTTTAAAGTGTGTTCCTGTTTTTATGATAAAGGAATAAAATTTATCATAAGGGTAAAAAAAAGAGGGTGTTATGAGTGAAGACAATATTGAAATAGGTGAACCGGGTGTAGATGATGAGTGTGTTGTGGAAGGGGTTATTAAGTGGTTTGACCCTAAAAAAGGGTATGGTTTTTTAAATGTAAATCCAGATGATATGGATGTTTTGATACACCATACTATTTTACGAAAAGCAGGACATGGTACTATTTATGCAGGGGCTCATGTCAAATGCATGGCTATAAAAAATGCAGAGGCATGGCGTGCAACACAAATTCTTGTCGTTGATAATACAAATGCTCATATCCCGATTGAAACGCCAAAACCAACTAAGATTATGGCTTCCATAGAAGAAATTGGACAAATAGAAAGTGTTGAAATAAAGTGGTTCGATCGTATAAAAGGATATGGATTCGCTTATAGTGAAGAGCTTGGCGAAGATATATTTTTACATATGGAAACCTTAAGAAATTCTGGTATAGAAGATATTAAGCCTGGAATTATGGTTAAATTGTCTTACGGAAAAGGACCAAAAGGGTTAATGGCAACTCGAGTGGAAGATGTTGACTGTAAGTGAATGACACAGATATGACTAAACATCATTCAATCAATAAAATATTATAAAACGGGTTTATTTTCCTTGCCAAAACCTTTGCCACGTTGTACTCCTTACCAATCGCGGGGCTTGGCGCAGTCTGGTAGCGCACCTGGTTTGGGACCAGGGGGTCGCAGGTTCGAATCCTGCAGCCCCGACCATAGACAAAGGGTGACAGCATGAAAGCACGTATTTATCGAATGGCGCAAAATGTTATGCAATCAGGTAAAGGAAGACAGGCGCCTTGGTGCTTAGAGTTTTTAGATAATATAACAAACAATATTATAAAGGCTGATCTTCTTAACCAACAATGTTTGAAATTTAAAACCTTAGATATGGCAATCAAGTATGTTGAAACATTAAAAATTGAATATCAAGTTTCTTTATCTTCTGCGTCAAAAAAACATATAAAATCTTATGCGGATAATTTTAGGTATGATAGGATTGGTTCTTGGACACATTAGTCAAAGTTTAATGATATGGCTCCGTAGCTCAACTGGATAGAGCAACGGATTTCTAATCCGTAGGTTGCAGGTTCAATTCCTGCCGGAGTCACCATTCTTAAATCGCATGACGGCTTCTTCAAATTTTTTATAAAAAATGCGTGAGAAGTTATTTTCCTTTGCTTTATATTCAGGGTGCCATTGTACCCCCATTACATATGTAGATTCATTCTTTAAACGTATGGCTTCAATCGTTCCATCTTCTGCGGTAGCTTCTACTTGCAATTGATTAGATAAACAGTCTATGCCTTGATGGTGTAAACTATTGACGGCGAGTTCATTGCTACCCATCCAGTCAGAAAATAGACCTCTTTCAGGAAAATGAACGTTATGTCGTGGAGACATACGAATATGTTTATCTGGATTTTCAACCATACGATGATCTAAACGATTAGGAATGTTATGTATAGCGGGATGTAATGTTCCTCCAAGGGCAACATTTAATTCTTGTAATCCCCTGCAAATTCCAATGATAGGCATTCCTATATCAATTGCAGAAGAAATAAAACTTAAAGATGTTTTATCACGGCTATGATCAAATGGCTCATGATCTGTTGTTTCATTATGACCGTATAAATGTGGATGAACATTACTAATACTACCTGTCAGCATTAAACCATCCACTTTTGATATAAACTCATGCATATGTACGTTACCCAGTGCGGGTATAATGATGGGTACTAAATTGGTTGTGTTTATTAATGCTTGAATATAACCAAAGCCGACAGAATATACACTACCCGTATCAATTGTTTTGATGTCTGAGATAATTCCAATAGTGCCGTAAGTCTGTGCCATTTATTTTCCTTTCTTATAGAATATATGATGCTATAAGAAAACAATGCAATAATTCAAGGAATTTATTATGAATAGGAATATACGCTTTTTTATCACATTTATTATACTAGGTGTTTTGACTGTACCTACATTTGCAAAATCTACTTTACAGACCGTTAAAGATAGAGGGCATGTTGTTTGTGGCGTTAGTCAAGGGTTGGCTGGGTTCTCGGCACCAAACAATCGAGGTGAATGGAAGGGTATAGATGTAGATTTATGTAGAGCTATTGCCGTAGCAATTTTTGCTGATCCTAAAAAGGTAAAATTTAATCCACTGTCCTCTAAGGTAAGATTTACTGTTTTACAGACAGGAGAAATAGATCTATTGAGCAGAGTCACAACTTGGTCGATGCAAAGAGATACAGCTTTGGGCGTAGATTTTGCGGCTATCAATTATTATGATGGACAAGGGTTTATGGTGCGTAAGGATGCTGGAATTTCTTCTGCTCTAGAGTTAGACGGTGCTTCTATTTGTACAAACGCAGGAACCACAACGGAGCTTAATGTTGCAGATTATTTTACACAAAATAATCTTGAATACCAAATCAATACATATGAAAAAGCAGATGAAGCTGTTTCTGCCTATGCCGCAGAACGATGTGATGCTTATACGACAGACCATTCTGCACTTTCTGCCTATCGTTTGAAAATGAAAAGACCTAAAGAGCATATTATTTTACCAGAGGTTATTTCAAAAGAACCTTTAGGACCAGTTGTTCGTCAAGGTGATGATGGGTGGCAAGATCTAGTGGCATGGGTACATTATGCGATGTTGAATGCGGAAGAATTAGGTGTTTCTTCTAAAAATGTAAGACATGTAAAGAAAACAACTAAAAACCCTGCTATTCGTAGGCTTCTAGGTTTGGAAGGGTCTTTTGGTAAAAATCTCGGGATAAGTAACGATTGGGCTTATGGTATAATACAACATGTTGGTAATTATGGTGAAGTTTTCGAGCGTAATGTCGGAAAATTGACGCCTTTGAAAGTGTCTAGAGGTAAGAATGCACTTTGGACACAAGGTGGGTTGCAATATGGACCACCTATTAGATAATATTAATGCTTAATTTAGTGGTATGAAATATAATTTTATAAATGTAAGTAGCAAAGGGGTTGGGTACTTTATTCAGGTTGCAATTGTTTTAGCTGTTGTAGCT
>CAYMEP010000112.1:0-3983 GCA_964389695.1 uncultured Rhodobiaceae bacterium
TGTGTGTTGTGCTAGTCACTACGTCAGCATAAGGTAAAGGATTAGGATGCACACCACCAGCAACAAGTCCTGCAATATGTGCCATATCAACCATCAAATAGGCTCCATATTTATCCGCTATGTCTCGAAAACGAACAAAGTCTATGATTTGTGGATAAGCAGAGCCTCCGGCAATAATCAATTTAGGGCTATGCTCTTTTGCCAGCTGCTCTACCTCATTATAATCAATCAAATGCGTATCAGGTCTCACTCCATATTGTATTGCCTGAAACCACTTCCCAGATTGGTTTGGTGTAGCCCCATGCGTTAGATGCCCTCCCGCAGCTAAACTCAAACCTAAAATTTTATCACCTGGTTTTAACAATGCTTGAAACACAGCCTGATTAGCTTGCGACCCCGAATGAGGCTGTACATTTGCATAAGCACAATCATATAATTGGCAAGCACGTTCAATCGCGATTTCTTCTGCGACATCAACATATTCACAACCACCATAATAACGATGACCGGGATAGCCTTCAGCATATTTATTCGTCAAAATAGACCCTTGCGCTTCCAAAACTGCTCTGGAAACAATATTTTCTGATGCAATCAACTCGATTTGCATTTGTTGACGATGCAATTCGTCTTCAATACTTTGTGCGATTCGTGTATCTTGCGTTTGCAAATCTTGTGTAAAAAAACTGTTAGACATAAAGTGTTCTTCACTTTCTTAAAAATAAATGACATAAGTGTTATGTATTGAATAACATAATAGGCAATATACTTACAATTCAAAAGGTTAAAAATGACAAAAATACATTATCCGTCTCACAGGTTACGCCGTCTACGTCAAGCTGGGTGGATAAGAAACTTAGTAAGTGAATATCAATTATCTCCTACCGACTTTATCTTACCACTATTTGTTATAGAAGGAAAGAATAAGCGTGAAGCTATCGCTAGCATGCCTAACGTTCATCGTTTAAGCATTGATTATCTCGTAGAAACTGCAAAGGAAGCCTATAGTTTAGGTATTCCTTGCATCGCTCTTTTCCCTTACATAGATAAAAGTCTACGCTGTCAAATAGGAAAAGAAGCTTTAAACCCAAATAATTTAATCTGTCGGACAATCACAGCCCTAAAAGAAGCTATCCCTGACATAGGCATTATGTGCGATGTCGCTCTTGATCCTTATACTATTCATGGACATGATGGTCTTGTGCAAGATGGGAAAATACTCAATGATGAAACGAATGAATGCCTCGTTCAACAAAGCATGATCCAAGTTAAAGCTGGTTGTGATATTATCGCGCCTTCTGATATGATGGATGGACGTGTACAAGCAATACGTAATGCTTTAGAACATCATTCATTTCATGACACCTTAATTATGTCTTATGCTGCAAAATATGCTTCTTGTTTTTATGCACCATTCCGTGATGCTATTGGTTCACAAACACAACTCAATAGCGGAAAAGAAACATATCAGATGAATCCTGCCAATACTGATGAAGCCTTACGAGAAGCCACACTAGATATAGAAGAAGGTGCTGATATGATAATGATCAAACCAGCAATGCTCTATTTGGATATCCTACAACGTATTAAACAAGAATTTAAAATGCCAAGCTTTGCTTACCAAGTTTCGGGTGAATATAGCATGCTACAGACAGCAATCAATCAAGATATATTACCAGAAAAAGCAATTTTAGAAACATTGCTAAGTATAAAACGTGCGGGTGCAGACGGTATCCTTACTTACCACGCAATCACAGCTTCTAAATTATTGCAACTTTAATAATACTTTTTAACTCAAAAATGGCTTTTATAAATAAATTCTTTATGATTTCTTTTTGGCAGTCCAAAACCAACATATGGTTGCGCCAAAAGGGAAATAGACATACCCGCGTTAGACATCGTATAATCTCTATACACCCCCTGCCAAAAACTAAAACCTAATCCTAGAAACACACATAAAAATATCATTATTGATAAAAATCTAAGAGATCGATAATATAGATAATTTCTTAAAGCACATGTTTTCTGACAAAATCTTGTATACACAAACGAATAATACGACAACATCACAACACCTCAACTATAAATAATACAAAAAACAACTTTCATTACATAATGTAACATAAAAATCATTTTTTGAAAACAAAGTATTTTATTCGAAGCAAGATAGGCATTAAAAACTGGTGAACACACAATCTCTACTTGCTAGTTTTTCTACAATAGGCATTATTGTGGAATACGAAATAAAATATGGCACACTCTAATGAGCGCAATACCCTTTGAAGGTAATATTTATATGTGGTTAAGTTTTTTGATCATTAGCTTAGCAGTGGTTTCCTATAGTTTAGAAAAAATTTCAATGGAAGTAACGTCTCTTTTAGTTATTGCCGCCTTATTGTTAATGTTTCAGTTGCCAGGTTTTTTTTCTAATACCCCTGTTACTAAATTAGACACATCTGATATTTTGAAGAACTTTGGAAACCCCGCCTTAATTTCTGTGATGGCACTACTAGTAATGGGTCAAGGATTATTTCAATCTGGCGTCATTGAACAAATGACAACTTATTTACAAAAATGGGGCGATAACACGCCCATATTTGCGATTCCTATCATTTTAATATTCACAATGATTATTAGTGCCTTTTTTAATAATACCCCTGTTGTGCTAATGGCAATTCCAATTATCACAGCCATGGGAAAAGTAACTCCTGCTTCACAATCTTTAATGCCTCTAAGTTTTATTTGTATTTTAGGCGGCATGACAACACTTATTGGTAGTTCTACTAATTTATTGGTAGCTGGGGTTGCCAGTGAATATGATATAAAAATAGACTTTTTTAGCATGACACCAATTGCTTTATTATTAGTCTCATTTGGAGCAATATATATTATTTTTATAATGCCATATTTCCTCCGTCATTTCAAAGAAGAGGATACTTCTCAACCAAAAGATAGTTTAGGCAAGCAATACTTATTTGAAATGCGTATACCTCCTAACAGTCCATTGATTGGCATTCAATCACGGGCTGGGTTGTTTACAGAATTTGGAAACATTACTCTACGAATGATTGAACATCATGGAAAGAATGTTCTTCCTCCATTTGATAATCATAAATTACAATCTGGAAATATTTTAGTTTTTGCAGCCACCCGTCTTCAGCTAACCCACATCATATCTGATGCCCAGCACCCTTTGTATAACATAGCAAGTACAACTTTAAATATGGAATCTCCTGAAGAAACACATCAAATCGATATTGCTGATGTCGTTGTTGCTCCCAGTTCTCGCCTCATTGGTCAAACTGTTTATCGTGTAGGTTTTTTTTCTCAAACAGGTTGTCGTGCAATAGGGGTTCAACGTAGAAGCCGTATGCTACGCCAAAACCTACGCGATATCCGCTTAGAAGCAGGTGATGTTTTATTAGTTATAGGTGCTACGAATAAAGTCCGTACATTACGTTCAAATAGAGATGTTTTACTTTTAGAGTGGTCAACCACCACATTACCCAACTCGACGTATACACAACGTGCAAAATTTATTTTTATAGCAACGATTCTTATAACCGCTTTGAATATACTACCTATTGTTACCTCTGCATTTTTGGGGGCATTAGCTATGATGGTATCTGGTGTATTAAATATTCGTCAAGCCATACGTAGTATTGATACACGTATATTTTTTACAATTATCGCTGCATTATCTATGTCTACGGCCTTAGAAAAAACAGGTGGCACAATATTTTTAACAGAGTCTTTTTTATCCTTTTTTTCTACTACACCTATTTGGATAACTTTATCAGCCTTCTTTTTACTTTGTGCAATTACCACAAACATCTTGAGCAACAATGCTACTGCTGTTTTATTTACTCCAATTGCTATTAAAATATCCCATGATTTATCTGTTTCACCAGAAGCTTTTATTTTTGCTGTTATTTTTGCTGCAAACTGTTCTTTTGCCACCCCAATGGCATATCAAACCAATTTAC
>CAYMEP010000113.1:0-3931 GCA_964389695.1 uncultured Rhodobiaceae bacterium
GCTAAAACTACATCCTGAAGAACCAATAGGTATCAAATTACCAAAGGCATGTGGGGGTAAGATGAAAGGTCGGTATTCTAAAAAAGGGGAGTTTAAGCTATGATGTGCATCAATGGTGGATGCGTCCACAAAACACGCAGTGGCATGAAAAAACCAAACCAATGGTGGTGGAGAGAGTATCAACTATGCTCATGTTGTGCACGCAAGAAATATCCTGATAGGTACATACACAGTACAACCCTAATACGATGTGGTGTGAAAATACCATGTGGCAAGATGAAGGAAAAGCCAACACTTTACAGGCTAGACGAATAACAAACAATTATTAAACGCTTATATTATTACAGGCTATTGACCCCTAAAGAAGTCATAGCCCATGTTGACATGCTCTCAAACGCACCAGTCACTGATGAGTCTGATGATAAGAGTAACATTCCCTGTGACCACGCAGATTGTAGGCACAAGAGTGATGTGGTAGCACAAGCATTTACTGCAACATTCAAGGAGTCTCCTCACCTACTCACAAATGTGACAAAGCAGCAACTATCTGACCTAGCCAAATTTGTGGAAAAGCGTAATCAAGAGAGGTTGTATATGCTGTCACAGTATCCTAGTGCAAAACTACCACTATTTGACCACACATGTGAGAGTATCAGGATATTCATGCGTGACCGCAGTATTGACTAGCCACAGCGTTTATTAGAGAGTAATAGAGACACATCACGATGCCCAAAAAGGCTAAAAGTGTTGATGGAAATCAAGTTAGGTTCTGCCCAGTCGTTAAACAGAAGAAACCTGTGAAGCAATCAGCCAAGCGTAAACCATCAGAGAGTAAAAAGAGAAAAGACATATCGCATGGTGGAGGTCCTATTGGTGCACGAATGTCACCATTGAACGGAGCAAATATATCAAAATATTACATGTCAACTGGGTACACCAAAAGGCAAATAGATGAACATGTGATGAATATGGCTGTATCAGCAGTTGCACCACCATCTGCAAGCTCACCCCCAAGACTACTAACAGCAGCAGAGAGTAAGAATACCACACCTGTGTATTTTCACAACAACATGCAAGATATTGATTATATCTTCATAGAGGCAATACTGGGCAACACAATAGTTGGTCCATTTATGGATATATTCACAAAATTTGTAATAGGCAAGGGATTCAAACCTGAACTTGTATTGCGAAGACCCACTGGTGACAGTGAAAAGGATAAGAAACTTCTTGAGAAACGTGCTGATATAATTGAGACCCTCACACAGATAGATGAGGCTGTTGATGAGAATAGTGCAGATGCATCTCTTGTTGACAAGTTTGCAGCGTGTATTGGTAACATGAACAGTTACAACCGTTCAGCATTATTCTTTGGTTATAACGAACCTGTTGAAGTTGACACACCATCAGGTAGAAAAGCGTTTAGTGAGATACCTGACACATTATTCACAGTTCATCCTCGTGACTTGGGCATCATAAAAGTTACAGAAGATACATGGGCTGTTGACAGCATACAATACTCATTTGGTACAGATATGATTAAAGCCAAAAATATGATTTACTTTTGGAACCCACAATTAACAGCAAAACACTATCACAGTTGGCTATATGGTGGTAGCATGTTGCAGCCAACACTGGACGCAGCGAGAACATTGCAAAACATAATGAGTGTTGACTTTCCTGCAATGGCTTATGGTTCGTGGGCAGGTCACTCTATAATATCAATAAAGCCACAGGGACAAACCGAGGGTGAAAAGATGCGTGAATACGACTCCGTTGCAGCAACCTTTGACCCTGGAGCCTCTAGTCTATTCCTAGAAGACCCAAAGAACATGTCAGTGCATAGTGTTGATTATAATCCTCATGTGAACGAGTTTGTCGGGCTGACCAACTATCTACTCAAATATATCATATCGTCCATAGGACTACCATACTCACTTCTCATAGACGAGGGTGATGCAACCCGTGCAACAGCAATGGAGAAAGTTAGGTGGGCAATGTCTGTTGTGATAGAACCACTCCGTGAGCAGATTAGTCGTATGGTGACAAAACAATGGTACCACAGATGGTACAAACTCGTCTTCTCACAAGACCCCGACTACAAGTTATACGATGTTAAACTCGTGTTCAATGACTTTGATATGGCACAGTGGTATGATAAAATTAACGAGTTTAGAACACTGAATTCAATGTACCCACACACTGTTGAAGCTGCTGGTGAGATGCTTGGAATTGACAACTTCAAGGATAACATTGACACGGACAAAATCCCAACTGAAGGTGGTATTGAGGGTGTGAATGTGACAACCCCAAATGGTGACAACTATGTCGTTGACACGTCCTAGAATAGATGTAAGAACAGTACAATCACAAGCAGTTCGTGGTGACAATATCACCATAAACATCAATTTATCACAAAAAGTTCCTCGTCTCTACATTAGAGTCATAGACCCAAAGGGACGCAAAGTGTGGGACAATGTACCAATAACTAGACGAGCTAGAGATGAGTTTAGAATGGTCATAGGTACAAGTGATTTTGTTGAATCGGGGGAATACTCCATACAAGTGTCATCATCACCATCATTCTCCCCAATAGGTGTGACAACATTAAAGGTGCTAGAGAATAGCGGTATGCCCATCATAATACCAATAATCCCATTGTCTCCATCAACGCATATTGAGATTGAAGAGTGGTGGCTATACACGACTGAAATGGACCATAGAGTGTGCCCAATATGCAGGGAGACCTCAAACAAGCTATACCCTCCAGGAGCCAAGCGTCCATCTATACCTAGACATCCAAACTGTCGTTGTTTCTATGAGGTGACAAAAGAGCCAATTTTGGTCAAATCGGCAAGTATAATAAAAGCCATTGCAGCAGTAATGACAGTGTCAAAAATACGAGGTACAACCGCATGAACGTTCATAGCCAAATGGCTGCGTTTATGGCATCTGTAACAAAATATGTGTCACAACCAAAGCCAGTCTATGGACTACATCTAGGTGTGTATAAGGGGGGTGTTGAGAAAGTATCTGGTGGTGATAAGGGTGATGGACCGTCACTAATCAAGACATTCCTCATCTCCGACAAACAGAACAGTAACGAGTGGTCAGTATCATGGGAATCAATCAAAAAGTATGCTAAAGATTTTATCGGCTTTCCTGGAATATACTACATCAAATGTGATGACAAAGAATGCGACCTAGACCATACAGGTGGGGAAAGTTATGCAGAGGCAATCAATGAGCAGAATCAATATAAAGTCACCGAGGTAGTGGACGTAACATTTGACGAGGCAACACATACTGCATACGCTGTACAGAAGATAACCGACCCAAACTTTGAGAAGATAATGGACAAGGTACCTGTCGGGTTTGTATCACCTGCAATAATCCCTGATGAAGATACAACGTTGACAACTATCACTGATGATTATAGCGTGCAGCATCACGCAGTAAAATGGTCACCACTACATATTGCATACGTCAATAAACCAGCGTTTGGAGACGAGGCAAAAGTTGTACACCAATGTGCAGGTAAAGACTGCTACCAGCAGATAATGCAAGCACGACATCTAGGCATAAATGATGTTGAAAAGTCCAAATTCCTAGTGAAAAATGATGGTCAGGTCGTATTGAAAGCGTCATCTACCAAGGCTAAATCAGTCCTAAATGGGTACAAGTTAGACATCAATTCTAAATTTGTAGTGAAAAAATGCCCCCCATGTGAGATGAAAGCAAGAAAAACACTCATGGCTCGCATGAATTCTAACGAATTAGGCACAGAATGAGCCCATAAAACAGGCGTAATTAGATAAATATCCCTTATAAGACATTATTGTTTTAACCATAGCATGTCTGACTCGGTAACACTTGAAGAACTGGTAAAAAAATACGACACTCTTGAATCCAAAATGACAGCCCTTGATAC
>CAYMEP010000114.1:0-3921 GCA_964389695.1 uncultured Rhodobiaceae bacterium
GATTATGGTATCGTTATGTGCGACCCTGAGTTTGAAAAATCAGCTTAAGTTTAATTAAAGTAAAGGATAGTTTATGAGACCAGAGCCATTAACTCGAATTGATTCGGCTTTCTTTTGGGAAGCTTGTGCGGAAAAGAAACTAGTCGCTCAAAAATGTAATAAATGTAATTTGTTATGGCACCCACCACGTCCCATGTGTCCTAAATGTTATACAACAGAACAACAAATAGAAACCCTTTCTGGGCGTGGGAAAGTTATGAGTTGGGCATTGCAAGAACACCCTTATGTCTATTTCTTTGAAGAATCACCAATTGTTGCACTCATTGAATTAAATGAAGGTGTACGTTTTGTCTCCAATCTAGAAAATATTGAACTAGATGATATTACCGTGGGCTTAGAAGTAGAAGTCTTTTTTGTAGACGCTGAGAATGGCAAAGCTGTTCCTGTTTTTCGTCCTGTCAAAGGAGATGAAAACAATGGTTAATTCAGCAAAAGAAGCCACAATTTCTGGCATTGGGCAAACAGAGTTTTCTAAAAAATCTGGACGCTCAGAACAACAGCTCGCAGCAGAATCTGCCTTAATGGCTTGTCAGGATGCTGGGATTTCTCCTGACAGCATTGATGGTATGATTACTTATGATTTAGATCATTCCGATGAAGTGGATATGATGAGGTCTTTGGGCTGTAAGGAGTTAAATTATACAGTACGTTTACCTCAAGGTGGTGCATCTTCTGTAACAACATTAGTCCATGCAAAAAACATCATAGAAGCAGGTATTTGTGACACTGTTTTAATTTGGAGAGCAATGAATGAACGTTCACAATATCGTTTTGGGCAACCTCAACCTTCTATTGGCTTAGACGCACATAGTTCTACTTTTTTAGAATGGTGTTTTCCTTTTGGTGCACAAACTCCTGCCACATGGGAAACTTTATCTTGTGGACCATACTTATCTAAATATGGCGTTACCTCAGAAGACTTAGGACGTATCTCTGTATTAATGCGTAAACATGCTGCAACGAACCCAGCAGCTTGGTTTTATAAAAAACCAATAACACTTGAAGATCATCAAGCTAGCCGATGGATTGTTAGACCTTGGCTTCGTTTATTAGATTGTTGTCAAGAATCAGATGGTGGCGTTGCCTTAATTGTAACGTCTTTAGAAAAAGCCAAAGATTTAAAACAGCCCCCCGTACGTATTTTGGGTGCAGAATATTCGTTTTTATTTAATCATGAAATTGTTTCTGACTATTATGAAGGTGACATTACAAAAACACCTAACTCTGAACGTGTTACAGAAAAATTAATTCAAAAAACAGGTATTGCTCCAAAAGATACAAATGTCGCAATGATTTATGATAATTTTACACCACAAATACTACGTCAACTAGAAGGTTTTGGATATTGTGGTGAAGGTGAAGCCAAAGATTATATTGCTGATGGACATATGGAATTAGATGGTAAAACCCCTCTTAGCCCTAATGGAGGATTAATTGGTGAAGGATATATTCATGGTATGAATAATATTACAGAAGGCGTTCGTCAAGTTCGTCGTACTGCTGCGAATCAAGTAAAAAATGTTGAAACTGTATTCTTAGCGTCAGGGGTTGCAGGCGCAATTATTGGCAAATAAAACAATCTATAAAAAAGGAAGAGAGAAAAATATGGGACAATTAAAGGTAGGGATGAAACTCCACAGTGCTGTCTGTCATACACAAATCATGATTTTACGTCTTCCCGGTGAAGAGGTTACATTTTCATGTAATGGTGTACCAATGGAACAAGCAGAAGTTGTTAATAAAGTTCCCAATGTTAATGAATTTGGAGAAGGTACATTAACAGGAAAACGTTATACGAATGAAGAAGAAAGCGTTGAATGTCTTTGCACAAAAGGTTGTAAAGGGACGATAGAGATGAATGATAGCCCATTAAATATTAAACAGGCTAAACGATTACCATCTTCTGATTAAAATATTATGAATATTTATCTTATTTTACAAATGGCATCCGATGCTATGGGAGATCGCATAGCAATTAAATCTGGAAAAACTCAGATGAGCTATGCTCAGATTGCAGAGGCTACTCGGTATTTCGCAAGCAAGATTAAGCCAAAACACCGTAGACTTGGTTATTTTCATGAAACTAGTCATATCACGCCTATTACTTTATTTACAGCGGCTCTAAAGGGGATTCCATTTGTTCCTTTAAATTATCGTCTTTCTGAAAAAAATGTATCTGCTTTACTGAAAAGAATTCGCCCTGCCCAGCTTGTAACAAATAAAGAGATAAAAGAAGAAGAAATTGACCTTATTCAATTAGAACACTCTATTACAAAAGATGAGTTTTTTGAGGAAGATGCTCCAGATGTAGAAGGTAGTATTGCGGTCGAGTTATTTACCTCTGGTACAACAGGAGAACCTAAATCAGCGATTTTACGTCATGATAATTTGATGTCTTATATTTTGAGTACAGTCGAATTTATGAGTGCTAGTGAAGATGAGGCTAGTTTAATGAGCGTTCCTCCTTACCATATTGCAGGTATTTCAGCAATTTTGAGTTCTACTTATGCAGGACGACGTATTGTCTTATTAGAAAACTTTACACCAGAAAATTGGATTAAATTAGCAGATGAAGAATCCATAACACATAGTTTTGTTGTGCCAACAATGTTACAACGTATTATTGACTATGCAGAACAAAATGGTGGTTTGAGTTTGCCAAATATGCGTGCTATTGCCTATGGTGGAGGAAAAATGCCTAAAAGCGTCATTACCGCTGCTATGAAAGCACTTCCTCATGTAGACTTCACCAATGCCTATGGTCTTACAGAGACAAGTTCTACGATTAGTCTGTTAACCCCAGATGATCATCGTATAGCTTATGAATCAAATGAACCTCATATACAAAAACGTCTGTTTTCTGTTGGAAAAGTATTACCATCTCTTGAACTTGTTATTTATGATGAAACTAAAAAAGTTTGCCCTCCTGGGGTTACAGGTTTTGTTCATGTCCGAGGCGAACAAGTCAGTGGGGAATATAATGGAAAAGGTTCTCGTTTGGATGAGAATGGATGGTTTTCTACACAAGATTTAGGATATGTAGACGAAGAAGGTTACTTATTTCTAGATGGTCGTGCAGATGACGTGATTGTACGCGGTGGGGAAAATATTTCTCCAGGAGAAATTGAAGACCTTTTAATACAACACCCAGAAATTAAAGATGTAGCAATTGTTGCAATAGCAGATACAGAATGGGGAGAAGCTATTGGAGCGGTAATTGTTGTGAATAATATAGATTCTCCGCCTCTGGTTGAAGATATAAAATCTTATGTAAAGACGCATTTACGCTCTAGTTATGTACCTTCAAAAATTATTTTTGCTTCTGAACTACCTTATAATGAAACTGGCAAACTTTTACGTCGTGTTTTAAGGGATGAATTTGTCAACGGTATTTAACCAAACCCTATATACAAAAAAACTTTTACAACAAGTTGGGTTTGCAGAAAAATATAAGGATTCAAAAAAAGATTATGATGCACCAGCACTAGCTTGGAAACGTTGTGGGTTAAGTCAATTTAGTCCTGATCCTATTGGGTTTAGCGTTATGGCAAATGGTGCATTAGAAGCATTACGCCTTTTGTCTCCACAATACCCTCTCCCTCCCACAGGTATAGAATTATTAGGTGAACGTGCTAGATTATTAGCGTTAAGTTCCCAAGATTCACTTATATCAGCTAATGGCACTTGTTTTCTTTTGCCAAGCCAAGATGGTATGATTGCTCTATCACTAGCACGTGAAGATGATTGGATGTTACTCTCTGCTTGGTTAGATGGTAAAGTTATTGATAATATAGAACAATTAAAAATTGTACTTTGCCAACATAAGACAATTCCACTTATTGAAAAAGGAAGGTTATTGGG
>CAYMEP010000115.1:0-3861 GCA_964389695.1 uncultured Rhodobiaceae bacterium
ATTTTGAGTGTTCATGATTATGTTGATATAAAAGCATTAACAGCTAATGAGCATATTGGAAAATCCTTGGGGGCTGTTCATCCACAATTTTCAATGTTAAATTTGCCAAATATGCAATCTGTTGAAACAGTAGAATGGGAAAACATAGATGTTGCATTTTGCGCATTACCACATGGAACAGCACAAAATATTATAAGAATGATTCCTAAGCATGTTAAAATTATTGATATGTCTGCGGATTTTAGGCTTAAAAATAAAGATGTATATGAAACATGGTATCAATGTTCACATGAATCAGAAGATTTATTGAATGAAGCTGTTTATGGATTAACAGAGCATTATCGAGAAGATATTAAAAAAGCAAGACTAGTGGCATGTCCTGGTTGTTACCCAACTGCTACTTTGCTTTTATTGTTGCCTTTGATAAAGGCTGGGTTGATTTCAGAGAAAGGGTTGATTATTGATGCTAAATCTGGGGTCAGTGGTGCGGGTCGTGCTGTGAAGAAGACAAATTTATTTTGTGAGAATGCAGAAAGTATACAACCATATTCTGTGTCAGGGCATCGTCATGCCCCAGAAATTGAACAAGAATTATCTAAAATTGTAGAACAGGATGTTATGGTGAGTTTTACACCACATTTGGTGCCAGTAAATCGTGGAGAGTTGGTAACAGTTTATGCGGAAACAAAGGGGTATACAGCAAAACATATGCGTGAATGTCTAAAAGATTTTTATCAAAATGAAGCGTTTGTACATGTAACAAATGAAGGTGAGGTACCAACGACAAAGCAAGTTCGGGGGTCTAATTTTTGTTTGTTGAGTGTATTTGACGATCGAATTGAGAATCGTGTTATTTTAATTGCTACGATTGATAATTTGGTAAAAGGGTCGTCAGGGCAAGCGGTTCAAAATATGAATATTATGTTTGATATAGATGAAACAGAGGCATTAAAACAAAACCCGCTTTATCCGTAATGTAAAAAAGAAGTCAAAACTTTGCCTTATTTTTACTTTTATGAATAAGGTAAAACTAGTGTGAGATTTATTATGAGTGAAGAGTTTCAAAGAATACAACAATTACCACCTTATGTATTTGAGGTTGTTAATAAGTTAAAATTGCAATCTAGATTACAAGGTATGGATATTATTGACTTTGGCATGGGGAATCCAGATTTGCCGACTCCATCTCATATTGTCGATAAATTGGTGGAAACAGTACGTAACCCTAAAACTCACCGTTATTCTGCTTCACGAGGGATACTAGGGTTACGTCAAGCACAAGCACGATATTATGAACGTCGTTTTGGGGTGAAATTAAATCATGAAACAGAAATTATTGCTACGATTGGCTCTAAGGAAGGGTTTGCCAATATGGCACAAGCGATGGTCGAAGATAATGATGTAATTCTTGTGCCTAATCCTACTTATCCTATACATGCTTTTGGGTTTATTCTTTCAGGGGCAGAGATACAACATCTATACTTGAAACAACAGTCTGATTTTTTTACTGTTTTAGATGAAAATGTACAGAAATGTATTAATAGAGGTAAAAAGCCAAAAGCTTTAGTCTTAAATTATCCCTCTAATCCAACAGCACAAATTGTTGACTTAGACTTTTATAAGGAAGCCGTGAGATATTGTAAGCTAAATGATATTTTTATTTTATCTGACCTTGCTTATGCTGAAATTTATTTTGATAAAAATGCTATTCCCCCCTCTATTTTACAGGTGGAAGGGGCAAAGGATATAGCGGTAGAATTTACGTCTCTATCTAAAACTTTCTCTATGCCAGGGTGGCGTATGGGGTTTGCCGTTGGTAATGAAAAGCTGATTGCGGCTTTGACACGTATAAAATCTTATTTGGATTATGGAGCTTTTACACCAATTCAGGTTGCTGCTGCTACAGCTTTAGACAGCCCAGATGAAGTGATCGATGAAATACGTAATGTTTATAAAGGACGTATTAATGTATTAATCGACTCATTTGGACGGGCAGGGTGGAAAATAACGCCACCAAAGGCAACAATGTTTGCTTGGGCAGAGATTCCAGAGCAGTATAAACATCTAGGGTCGCTAGAGTTTTCTAAAATGCTTTTGCAATCAGTAGGAGTTGCTGTATCTCCTGGTATTGGTTTTGGAAAAAATGGTGATGACTTTGTGAGGTTATCCTTAGTCGAAAATGAAAAGCGGATTCGGCAAGCAGGAAAAGCGTTAAAAGAATTCTTTGATATGGGTATTGATAGGTAGAGTTGAAAAAATGTTGAAAATAGGAATTGCAGGTCTTGGAACTGTTGGAACAGAAGTTGCTAGAAAAATTCAAAATAAACAATTAGGTGATGGGGTCGAACTTTGTGCTATCTCTGCGCGAGATAAGTCAAAAGAACGTAACTTTGATCAAAAATCAGCTGTATGGGTAGATAATCCTATCGATTTGGCAATGATGGACGAGTTAGACGTTATAGTTGAACTAATTGGTGGAGAAAACGGTGTTAGTTTGCAGCTTGTACAGGCTGCGCTTAAAGCTGGTAAACATGTTGTAACAGCAAATAAGGCAATGTTAGCTAGACATATTATTTCTTTAACCGAATTAGCAGAACAAACTCAATCTGTATTAAATTATGAGGCAGCTGTTGCAGGGGGTATTCCAATTATTAAGGTTCTAAAAGAATCTTTGGTTGCGAATAGTATAACACAAATTTCTGGAATTTTGAATGGAACATGTAATTTTATCCTTTCAGAAATGACTGAAAAAGGTACTTCATTTGATGAAGTCTTAAAACAGGCGCAAAACTTAGGGTATGCCGAGGCAGACCCAAGTTTCGATATTGAAGCTATTGATGCGGGACAAAAATTATCTATTCTTACCGCATTGGCATTTGGTGTGCGTCCTGAGTTTTCTGCTGTCGATATTAGAGGAATTACAGAGATTACTGCAAAAGATATTGCTTTTGCAAAACACTTTGGAAGTGTAATTAGGTCTATTGGGGTAGCAACAAAAACATCACAAGGGATTGTACAGTCGGTAAAAACTTACCTTGTTAAAAAGACCCTTCCTTTGGCTGGCATTAAAGGCATTACAAATGCTGTTCAAATTCAAGCAGATATGATTGATGAAATTATGTTACAAGGACCAGGAGCAGGTGGTATGGCAACGGCATCTGCTGTACTTGCCGATATTGTAGATATTAAAAATGAATCTTATCGACAAGTACTTGGAAGAAATGTCGAAAAATTACTGCCATTACAAGTGGATAAACATTGTCCTAAGGTTTCTTATTATATTCGCCTTGAAGTGAAAAATGAAATAGACTTTATTGCTAGAATTACCTCTATATTGGCTCAGTATGGTGTTTCTATAGACGAAATATTGCAAGAACAGGGAGGTCAAGGTATATGTGATGTTGCTATCATGACTCACCCAATAAAATTACCGTTTGTTGAAAAAGCGTTAGAAGAGTTACAAAAAGAACATATTCTTGAAAGAGAATTTAATGTAATGCCGATTATGCAATAGATGAAATAAGGATTATAAATATGAGTATAGACCGTCAATTATCTCTCGATATTGTTCGAGTAACAGAGCAAGCAGCTGTGGCATGTTTTCCATTTATCGGAAGAGGTGATGAAAAAGCAGCAGATCAGGCCGCCGTTGATGCGATGCGTAATGAACTTAATCACCTCGATATTTGTGGGGAGATTGTTATTGGTGAAGGAGAGAGAGATGAAGCTCCTATGTTATATATCGGCGAAAAAGTTGGCACACAAAAGGGGGTGGCCGTAGATATTGCATTAGATCCGTTAGAAGGAACAACATTAACGGCAAAGGCGATGGCAAATGCTTTGGCGGTAATTGCGGTAGCC
>CAYMEP010000116.1:0-2561 GCA_964389695.1 uncultured Rhodobiaceae bacterium
GATAGTCACTGATTGGATCATACTTGTTTGAGACGTTAGATGGGTTAGCGTTCCAAATTTCTATAACGAGTGGAATATATGTTGGCGAGACAGTGCTGAATGTGTGCGGTGCTATCTTGACCCAGTCACGTTTGACTAGCGCGACGTTAGACTCGTTGATTGATACTATCTCGTAATAGTCGCCGTCAGCGTTTGCAGTTTTATAATCTTCCTGGTCACGCTTGTATGTATCGCCTGCTTTTAGTCCGATATATCCTATCCGCATTTTGTTTAACGTCTGTGCATTTATTCCGAAGTTATGTGCCAGATATGCCTCGTTTGCATTATTCAGTATTATTCTTGTAGCATTCCCATCGTTGAATTTTAGATTATTGAGAGTGCCGAGTAATTGATGGAATGTTATCGTCGTTCCGTTTGTTATCATCTGGTCTGTTGTGATCCTGTCCGCGCTAGGTTTGTCTTCGTTGTATGCGGAGACAGCATGGTCTGTTAGTATATACAGACTGTCACTGTTTATGTTCTCCATGCTTACAGAGCCGCCTAGATCAAGACGGAATGTGTTGTTGTGTTTTGTTATGATTGCGGTATAATGTCCCTCTAGTAATTTTTGCAGTATTGCTTCAATTAGTCCAGGTTCGCCGTCTAGGCTTGGCGTCGGATCTATCAAGTCTGGCACGCTGTCGTATAGAGTGTCAGAGTCAGAGACGCCGCCGCCATGTATATGCAGACGTAAGCCAAGAGCCTTTGACAATTCGAAATATGTAGGAATACCTGCAGGCGCATTATATTTTTGGAAAGCAGTCTCTGTGCCGTTTGCGTCTATGCTAAATAATTCTATGAGATATGATATGGACTGGTTGAATGATGGCACAGGATTTAGTTTGTGTGATCTTATAGATGTCTGTGCTGTCTTGTATTCATAAATTGCGTTAATTGTTGTGCCTGCACCTTTATCGAGATTTCCGCCGATTATTAGTTCGGTATGTTTGACGCCAGGCAAGAGAGTTCCTAATGCGCCGACAAATACTTCAAATGTCTTTATGCCGTCTCTATATTGTATAGGGTTTGCATTTTGTTCGGCGGTTAGTTTTATGTTGAATCCGTCGGCTAGTTTTATCGTCTCGTCGTGTGATGTCATAGGGTTAGTCTCGTATCTATCCAAGAATCCTATGTCGTCATCTTCAACCGCTAGATAGTGCATGGCGTCGTATAGGTCATCATACGTTCTTATCTCTGACATCGTGGCCACGTCTTCACGTGATCGAGTGACGGCTATGTCAGGTAGCATATAGACCGTGTTAGATTGCACGGATCCGTCAGAACGCATTATGACTTGTTTTGTTGTGACTTGATAGCCGTATGCACGCCAAAACCATTTATGATTATTTGTAAGAATGTTAGTTGTGCGGATAGAGTCTTGCCGTCCTTCTGGCAGATTGGCACGTCCGTTAGGTAGAGTATGATCATTCCACCAAAACGATCCTATCAGCATGTCATAGATTATACTGACGCCGATGTCAGACCCACGTCCTGTATATCTGATGTCGTCAAGAAGTCCGCTAATGTATTCGACAAGTGTCGATATGCCAGTATAACTAAACTCGTTTGCATAGTAGCCGCTAGTTGGTCTTATGCCATCGTCGTGATCGACAGTTGATCCGCGTGTGTGTGGGATTGGTTGTTGTGTTATGGCGTCTCTAACTTCGAATTGCACTTGTTGTGTGAATCTGAATAATCCGCACCTTTGCTGAAATGCCCAGTCTATCGGCAAACTTGTTCCTTGCGGTAAGTTGCGACCTAATGCTCTAGCCGACGCGGCCATCGTGAATGAGCCGCCATCGGCACTAAATCCGTCCCACTCAAATTCGTCAAGTGTGCCGCCTCTGTTATATCCGTGCAAGAATAAGGACAGGACGCCAAGACCGACGTTCTTTAGTTCGAATCCGATTGTGTTAGCGATTGCCTTGTATATGTTGCCAGATAGACCGAGTGTTGTGTTAGAGATGTCTGTTATTGTCTCCGTTCTAATACTGGCTTGATTTGGATCAGTGTCAGAGCTGGATCTGTCTAGAGGTAATATGTCACAGGAGATGAATTGTGCTTCGACGCCGCCGTATGTGTTTATTGGACTTGCGGTATAGATTTTATTATTATGAAATTCACATGAGCCTGAATTCTGTATAGCACCTGTTAGTTGTTGCCATGACGTTTCAGAGATTCGAGGGAATGACCATACGATATTCTTCAGGTCAGGATCAGCGATGACTTTAAGATATTTTCCTGCAAGGTTTGTTAGTTCGCCTCGCGTGTTTTGGTCTGGCGTCATACATACAATATTTGCATAGACTGTTTTGTCCGCCTGTATTGTTGTGTCTTCGGCGTTGATTATACGATTGACACTGATGTTATAAATTGAGATTGCGCCGTATGTTGTGGCGTTGCAATATATCGGATCGTTGATTACGCTAGAGATTTCCGCGAATGTCGTATCGCCGTGCAAATATAGAATATGATTGACAGCGTCCCAGACAGGTATAGCCATTATTGACCGAGCCGCCGCG
>CAYMEP010000116.1:2661-3847 GCA_964389695.1 uncultured Rhodobiaceae bacterium
AATATGATTGACAGCGTCCCAGACAGGTATAGCCATTATTGACCGAGCCGCCGCGCTTCCTTATAGTCCATGCCGAGTTTTGGCGAGTCTGTTTGTCCGTCTGCCATCTTTGACATGTTGATCTGTAAGCGGCATGCTTGCTTTGAGTTTGGTTTTATCGTTTTGAATCCTAGTATTTGACAATATGGCGCGGCCGTGTCTTCTAGTGATAGTTTGACTATGCTAAACTTCTTGCTGTCGTTTACTAGGTAGATGTTGAGTGTCAATAAGTCGCCATCGTCAAGGTCATAATCTCCGAAGTCTAAAAATGACATGTCCTTGTATTTGTCGCCTTTGTATTCTATGGTTAGCGTCTTGATCGAGACTCCATGATTTGTTTTAGGTATTTCAGTTTTTCACGTTCTGATTCAGCGATTAGTGACACTGGATCTCTGATGGCTTGATGTACGATCGGTTCTAATGGCACTTTGGTCGTATGATCTGTGCCAGAGAAGATGTCTAATAGAGTACGTGTGTTATCTCTTACCTGTGCCTCTTTTGATGGTCCGACATCATATCCTGCGACGTTGAGCATGTCGATGATAGAGTTAGGATCGAATGTGCCTGCCATGATAGGAGACTCTAGCACGCTGACTAACTCTTTAATCTTCTCAATTGTCGGCTTTTCAGGTGCGCCCCAGTTTAGGTTAATTTGTATTTTGTCAGGATTGAGTCCCATGTCATAGACGATCGGATCGTACATCGTGGACTCGATAAACCGCTTATGTGCGCGTTGATATATCTCTATCATAGGTTGCATGGCTTTGACTGCCGTCTCTGCAGAGGCATAAGAAAACTGTCGAGATGTAAACAGTGAGAATAGTGGCGACATGCACGCGATTGTAAACTCTTCGTTGTGTGAGTCGATCAGTGGTGCAAACTTTGTATGTGTATCAAGGGATAGTATAGAATGACTGACCTTGCCACTGGCGACGACGTTCTCGAGTGGATCAGAGTCGTTTAGGGCTTCGCTTAAATCTTTAACTGTTTGTTCATCGACGCGGTCATTATCAAACGTCACTAATTGTCTTGGCACTCCTGCATAGAATAGTTTAGCGTTCACATCTGACATCATGTCGTCTATTTGGAATTGTGGCGGTCTGTAAGTTGGTTCGCCTTTGTTATTACGATATGCTTGACCTGACCT
>CAYMEP010000117.1:0-3758 GCA_964389695.1 uncultured Rhodobiaceae bacterium
GTCAAGTACTCTATCCAGCTGAGCTACAAGCGCATGTCTACGTTAATAAAGACTTATAAACGGATTGGCAAGTGCTCTTTTATTCCTAAAGATTTAAAAAAACCTAGCTTCTCCCATAAAGTATTTTTAATTCCATAAGGCATTATAATACTGAACTGCGTTCCTTCCTGACCTGTAGAAATCAACTGCAACTCCCCACCATGCCAACATACCAATTCCTCGGCAATTGCCATGCCCAGTCCATACCCTCCGTATTTTTTACTACCCTTATAAGGTAAAAATAAATCACGCACTCTATTAGAAGATAAACCACAAGCAGTGTCAGAGATTAGTATTTCACAAGAAGCACTTGAACCTTTTACTTCAATAGAAATTATACGTTTATTTATGTGTTCTGGGTTCTGTAATGCCTGCACCGCATTTAATAAAATATTATATAAAATACGTGACATTAGAATACGGTCACAATTTAATTGTGCAGAAGAATCAATATTAACATCAAACATAATCATATTATCTGGATCATGCAATCGAACCATTTCTATCACTTCTTCTACAAATGGACATGTCATAATCAAACGTTTTTCTAATGGAGTGTTTACAGAAGAGTTTGTATATTGTGTTATCCACGAACAAAGATTAGTCATCTGTTCTAAACTTATGAGAAACCTCTGTTTTAACCTTTTATTATCATCCTTTTTATTGTCAAAAAGAGTATCTGAACATAATTGTAAGCTCGTTAAAATATTGCACATATCATGCGTCATTCTACCTACATTTGCTCCAATCATAGCAAAACGTTTTTGGCGTCGCCGCCTACGACTAAAACATATTTCTAATATATAAAATATAACCATAAAGACTAAGAAACTAATCACTATAGCTTCCAATATTTGCCCTCGTAACAATGAAGAAATATATCCTTGTGTGAAAACTGCAGAAACAGAAAACCCACTAGGGTAACTAGGCGTAATATATAACATCGCTTTAGAGTCTTTATCTGCATTAAACAAATATAATGTTTTAAAAAGATCGGAAATAATATTTTCATTACCAACGTGATAAATAGAATCAATAGGCTGTTCATTTTTATTCCCAAAAGTAACTTGGCGGCTCTCACCTGTAGCACTAGTCATCATTAAAGAATAAATATTATGCCTACGTAACAAAGTATTTTTTTGAACGTCATTAAATTCTTGTCCTGTTTGAGAGAACTGATTAAGCCATGAGACTTTTCTTGATAAAGTATCAAACTCCTTTAACCGAACCTGATTTAAATAAATGGGTACAAAAAGAAGCTGAAATAAAACGCCTAACATCACAATATTTATAAATCGTGAACGATACACTTTTTTATACCCATTAAGAATATATTTTACATATAACACAACACAAAACTGCTTCATAGATTGAAGCTTAGAACTCATAATCAACATTTTACCACCTAATATATAACTGAACCACGCTAGTTCATATAATTAACGCAACCAACTCAAACATCTTACCAGAAATTTGATTTTCTTGCTAAATAAAATAGGCGTATAGAATTCTCCTGCGGCACGTTTTGATGCCTCCCCTCGAGTAGGATAAGGCAGAATCAATGATGCTATTTTAGAAAGACTTAATTTTTCTTGCATCGCTAATATCCATGGTGACAAAAGGTCTCCTGCATTAGGTGCTAAGATAGACACCCCTAAGATATCACCTTTTTTTGTGGCAACAACTTTCACCATTCCTTCTGTTAACCTTTCGGTAATTGCCCTATCATTTTTTGAAAATGGTGCCCTAAATACATGAATGTTTCGATATTGTCGTCTTGCTTCTTGTTCTGTTAATCCTAATTGTGCCAATTCTGGGTTTGTATAGATTACAGCGGGAATGCAGTCATAATTAACTTTAGCAGGCAAACAAAATAAAGATTGTCGTATAACAATACCAGCCTGGTAAGAGGCGCAATGGGTAAAATTAGGACTATGACACACATCACCGATTGCAAAAACACGGCGATTACTTGTTCGTAACTTTTTATTCACAACAATTCCTACGTCATTGCATACCACCCCTGCCTTCTCTAACCCAAGATTTTCTATATTAGGCTCACGCCCTACCGCAACCAACAAATGGCTGCCAGTAACAATCTGAGTTTTTTCTACCACCTTAATACTAACTAAGACTTGATTACACTTATGTTGTACTTTCTTTACTTCCGCATTTTCTAATATATTAATTCCGTCATTTATTAAATTTTGTTTTAATATCGTTACCAGTTCGGAATCGGCTTGAGATAAAACGCCTCCTCTATCTACAATGGTTACCTCACTACCCAACTGTCTATACGCTTGCGCCATTTCCACTCCGATGAAACCACCACCAAGAATCACTAAATGTTCTGGTATTTCTTTAAGGTCAAAAATTGTTTCATTCGTCAGATATTTACCTTTCTCTAACCCTTCAATAAAAGGATGTGCTGCTCTTGAGCCTGTTGCAATAATGAAATGTCTTGCATAAATGTTCTCTTTCTCTATTTGGAACGTTTTACGATCTACGAATTTTCCAGATCCTTTTAATACTCTAACCCCTAAAGCCTCGAAACGCTCTACAGAGTCATGAGGTGCAATAGTGCCGATAACACCATGCACATGATCATGTACTTCTTGAGCATCTATCGTTGTTGTTTGCCTAACCCCGAATTTTTTCGCCTCTTGATTCCGTCGTGCTATACGCCCTGAAGCTAATAACGCCTTAGAAGGAACACAACCATAATTTAAGCAATCACCACCCATTTTATGGTTTTCAATAAGCACAACCTTTGCGCCCATTTGTGCCGCGACAGATGACACGGATAATCCTCCAGAACCCGCCCCAATAACACATAAGTCTACTTTCATTGCGACTTCCCTTTCTGCAACAACATAGGTAATAAACTTAACACGGCGAGTCCAAGTAATGAAAATAGAATAGATGGCGTAAATATAATACTTAAATTGGGAGGAGTACCCTGTGCCAACAACACACCTAAACCATTACCTACTGAAGCGACAATAAAACTAGCTGGAATAATTCCAACGAATGTCGTGATTAGAAAGATACGATAAGGTACAGCAAGCAAAGACACAGCAACATTCACTAGAAAAAAAGGGAACGCTGGCACCAAGCGTATAAATAACAAATATGAAATAGCGTTTTTTGTAAACCCTTCTTCAAACCTTTGTAACCGGTCACCCAATTTATTTTTCATCATATCACGTAAGAAGAACTGCACGAGAAAGAAAAGAATAGATGCCCCCAATGTTGCACCAATCACTGTCCATACCCCTCCCCATAAACCACCAAATAAGAACCCTGAAGTAACCGTTAAAAAACTAGAGAACGGCAATGAGAAGACAACATTTATTACATATATAAGAATAAATATAATCACAGATAAAATGAGATATTGTTCTATTAATAATGATAAATATTGTTCATATTTCACTAAAGCTACAAAATTGAGAAATTCATGTAAACCACTCTTCCATATAACGATTAAGGCGACCAGAACCACTACAAATAGTATTATTTTCTTTGCACGCATTCCGAATCCCTCCAAATAACACTACCACTATTGACTTTTATCCATTTTTTCGTTACACCGCAAATTATGGTTTTTTTAAATAACTAAACCAAAAGAGATTTTATCAATTCTTCGGGAGAGTATCAAGTGAAACGTACCTTTCAACCTTCTAACCTCGTACGAAAACATCGTCATGGTTTTCGTG
>CAYMEP010000118.1:0-3753 GCA_964389695.1 uncultured Rhodobiaceae bacterium
CCACAGGAAGACCCAGATTTACGAATATCATCTAAATAGTTTTCCCATGATTGAACTGCTTGAGCATCAGGACACCAAAAAGGGTTGTTCTCAATCTCTGCATCATCCCAATTTTCACGATTTATTTTTTGAGTGCCCATTTGAATTAAGGCGCCAGTAATTTTGATATCTGGGATGATTTTACGAGCAATAGCTCCAGCAGCAACCCGAGAGGCTGTCTCACGTGCGGATTGGCGACCACCACCACGATAATCACGTATCCCATATTTTTGCATATAAGTATAATCAGCATGACCAGGGCGGAAACTGGTTTTAATTTCGCTATAATCTTTAGAGCGGTGATCAACATTCTCAATAAGTAAAGAAATAGGTGTACCTGTTGTCATTTGTTCTCCCGACGCAGAATCAGAAAAAACACCAGATAAAATCTTTATTTTATCTGGTTCTTGACGTTGAGTGGTAAAACGATTTTGTCCTGGTTTTCTTCTATCTAACCAATATTGAATATCTGACTCTTGTAAGGAAATACGAGAGGGGGTGCCATCAACAACACAACCTAAAGCAGCACCGTGGCTTTCACCCCAACTAGTAAACTGTAATAAATGACCAAAACGGTTATGAGACATTAAAAATCATGACTCAGAATCAGCTGGGGGCGTGAAAGCAAGTGCATTAAAACCATTGTCAACATAATGAATCTCTCCCGTAACAGCAGAAGATAAATCTGATAAAAGATAAACACCTGAAGTGCCTATATCTTCACTTGTTAAAGTGTCCTTTAAGGGAGCACAATTGCCATATTTGTTTAACATATCACGGAAATTACTTACACCAGCGGAGGCTAAAGTACGTATAGCACCAGCAGAAATTGCATTAACACGTATTTTCTTGGGACCTAAATCATATGCTAAATAACGAACACTAGATTCTAACGCAGCTTTAGCAACCCCCATAACGTTATACTGAGTAACGATTTTTTCGGCTCCATAATAGGACAGGGTCAGTATTGAACTATTCTCATTCATCATACTCTCAGCATGACGGGCAATGGAAGTCAGAGAATAACAGGAGATATGTAAAGCTTGAGAAAAAACTTCAGCGGGTGTTTCAATATAACGACCGATAAGATAATTTTTATCTGCAAATGCAATTGCATGAACAATAAAATCAATTTGACCCCATTCTTTCTTTAAATTAGCAAAAAGATTAGCAATACTTTCTTCATCACTTACATCACAAGGTAGAATAATATTTGAATCAACACTGTTGGCTAAGGGTTTTATACGTTTCTCTAAAGCGTCACCTTGGTAGCTAAAGGCTAACTCTGCACCAGCTTCATGGCACGAACGAGCAATACCCCAAGCAATAGACAATTTATTGGCTACACCCATAATTAAACCACGTTTCCCAGACATCAAACCTTGTATATTCATCTTTGTTATTCCTATTAATTAAAATTATAAACTTTTGTAGTATAATCTTATATCATTATACAAGTCGAGTGTCATTCTTGATTATGATTTCATAAGGAAAGTTTTAGAAAATGATAAAAGAAATAGATAAAAAAGATCTTTTTAAAATTATAAAAGAATGGATTGAAGAGGCAGAAAAATATGAAATTAATGATCATAATGCCGTATCATTGGCTACATTAGGAGACAATCAACAACCTAACCTTAGAATGGTACTAATAAAACAAATTGATACCAATGGATTCGTTTTTTATACAAATGAACATAGTCAAAAGGGTAAAGATATAAAAAAACACAATAATGTTGCTCTCCTGTGGCACTGGAAAACAATTAATAAACAAATTAGAGTTATAGGGAAAACAGAAAAAGTTACAGAGAAACAGTCTAATCAGTATTTTGCGACGAGAGACCGAAAAAGTCAAATTGGTGCATGGGCTTCTCAACAATCTAGCCCCTTAGAACAAAAAGATGATCTAAAAGATAGAGTGAAGTTTTTTACAGAAAAGTATCAAAATAAAACAATTCCAAGACCACCATATTGGTATGGGTGGAGAGTGATACCACAAACAATCGAACTATGGAAACAAGGTGAAAATAGACTGCATGAGCGACGGTTTTATGAAAAACAATATGAAACAGAAAAGTGGAAAGTAACATATTTATTTCCATAAAGGCTACAATTAATGGTAATTAATATAAATGATAGAAAAACAAAAACAAAAACAAAAACAAAATAGCGTTCTCGAACCTTTAGAAAAAAAAGGACGAGATATGAAATTTATAGTTTTTATGGCAATAAGTGTTTCAATGATTTTGTTTTTTGTAAAACTAATTGTTTGGTATCAAAGCCAGTCAGTTGCTTTATTAGCTTCTATGGTCGATTCTGCAATCGATTTAATGGTTTCTTTTATTAACTTATTTGTTATTTGTTGGGCGGTAGAGCCCGCTGATAATGAACATAGGTTTGGACATGGAAAACTAGAAGCATTAGCAGCATTTATACAAGGTATTATTAGTATAGTATTTACAGCTTTTCTCATATATGAAGCCTCTAGAAATTTCTTTAATCCCACGCCTATTTTACAACAAACAAATATTATACTAGTCAGTATATTAGCCATTGTATTAACTGTGGTACTGGTATGGGGACAAATTAAAGTCATAAAAAAAACAAAATCATTAGTCATAAAAGCGGACTTACTGCATTATAAAAGTGATTTATATATAAATATTTCTGTCATTATATCTACTCTAACTGTGACATATACTGGGTTAGTTCATGTAGATGCTATTTTAGGATTCATTATTGCTATATTGTTGATAAAAAATGCTTATGTCGTGTTGAAGGAGGCTATCAATCAATTAATGGATAGAGAGTTACCTCAAGAAGAACGTAAAGAAATTGCAGATATAATAATAAAACATAAAAAAGTCCTTGGAATGCATGACCTGAGGACAAGAAATTCAGGTATACAAAAATTTATACAATGTCATGTAGAATTAGATGAATATTTAACTTTATTACAAGCTCATAAAATTTCAGATGAAGTAGAGAATTCAATCAAGAAAAGATTTCCTGAAGCAGAAGTGTTGATTCATCAAGACCCATCTGGTTATGAAGATATTAAACCTTTGGAAAAAATTTAAAATGATTAAGAAATGAGAAAAAAAATATGAAGCATGCAATGCAAACACAACCTTTATTTGTAAATTCAATATTAGATTATGCTGAGCGTTATTATGGACAACAAATGATTGTCTCTAAAATGTTAGATGGCTCAATACAGAGACAAAGCTATAAACAAACACATCAACGGACAAAAAAACTTTCTAAGGCGTTACAAAAAATCGGAGCAAAAAAAAGTGATGTGATCGCAACGTTAGCTTGGAATGATTACCGTCATATAGAATCATGGTATGCAATAACAGGAATTGGTGCTGTATATCACAGTCTTAACCCAAGATTATTTCCACAACAAATTGCATATATTATCAATCATGCAGAAGATAAATTTATTTTTTGTGATATAAGTTTCTTACCAATACTAGAGGCTATACAGAGTGAATTGAAAACTGTGAAGGCATATATTATTATGTGCGATGAACAGACAATGCCTGAGACAAAACTCAAAAATACTTATTGTTATGAAACTTTAATACAACAACAGGAGGACGGATTTGATTGGGTCATCGTGGATGAAAATGATCCATGTGGAATTTGTTATACTTCGGGAACCACAGGAAACCCTAAAGGAGTCGTGTATACACATCGATCTAATGT
>CAYMEP010000119.1:0-3726 GCA_964389695.1 uncultured Rhodobiaceae bacterium
GTGGATTTTTTTAGAGGTAGGTAGATTATGGGAAATGTACGAAGGGATTTTCTCCGCGGCGGTTGGCCCTGCACTGGTTTGTTCGTGATTTTTGTCGTCCTCATACTGACGAATGGTGCGAGTGCACAGAGTGCGAGAATGTTTACCGAGTCTGCCTTCTTAGGATCTCCGAATGATAGCAGGTGTACGGACTGCTCTGCTTCTCCAGTGCACGTTAGGTTCTCTGATACTCAAATTTCTGGATCCACCCTTAGTTTTGCACTGCAGATGCGTCTTACTGGCGGAGAGGGAGACTATTTAACGAACTCCTCTTTGTACCTAGGGACCTACCCCGGGGGTGGGTTAACGGATGCGAACGGCAACTTGAATTGCACTATTACGACCGCGGGTATTACGTCAGGTGCCGCTAGTTACACATCTTCTGTGAGGAACCGTGTTGACGGAGTGTTGTTCACGCGGGTTGTGTCTCGTAGCTATACCAGCACAGGTGCCACTATCACCGACCCGAGTATAGACTTTTCGTTACTCACATCGTCCTTTCAGACCATAGCAAATGTCAACTGTGCCATAGCGGACACAGCCTTGACCGCTAATTTAGGCGTGAATGCCCTGAGTTGGAATCAAAGCATGCGTTACAGTCCACCCTCCAATAGTGCCGATCCCATTTCGCATGTTTCCTATGTTGTCATTGCTGACAATGATCTTTTGCGAGTGGAATTAAATGGCAATGCATACGCGATGGACGCTTTGCTCCACTCCGACAGACAGGGGATAGATTTTCCCATCTCTGCACCGTTCAACGTTTCAGCAAGCGACTTTCTTGTCTTTGAGAATGAACAAGGGGATGAGTTGGTTGTCGTGGAATCTACTGTGCCGATTCCCTATGATGTCATGGGGCAAAACATTTTGAGGATCCGAGTTTCTCCTGGGTTTGCTGTAGATACGCAGACGGTGGTGAACAATGGAACGGGTAGCGACAGGATATCCACTCTGCCTGAGAGGCAAGAGGTTGCAAAATTCACTTTTGATGGTTCTGCCCCATACATAAGCACAGCTACTTTTTCTAGTAACAATTCACAGCTTACCCTAGTATTTAATGAAAATGTCTCGTACATTTCCACAGATGACGTAATTTTTTCGCTCGTGTCATCTGCGGTGGATGGTATTTCTACGGCCACCCTGGGGTCGGTAACGAGAATCAGCTCTTCAACATATACATTGAACCTGCTTTTAGAAGGGGCTGCCCCGTCACCCCAGCAGTTTTTCGGAAGCACTACTCCCAGCTTTGTAGCGGATGGAAGCGAGGCCATCAACCTGCGCCTCGAGCCGTTTTCCGTGTACACCACCAACAATTCAGCCTACCAGATACAGTGGGAAACGGATCGTGTTCTGCTTCGAGACACGCGTGCACCGGTGTTGTCATTTTCCAGGGATGTTACTGTAGAGCCCCATACTGTGCTCGTGATGTCTGATGATTCTATGGCTGTAACAACGCGCACCGACGCGTTTGCCTCGGTAAGTGCTCCTGTATGTTCGGGGATCTCGTCTTCCGACTTCAACACTGCCTACACGCTAGGTAGCCCTATCAGCTATCCAAGCAACACCCCGGCGGGAACCTATTATTGTTTCCGTGCTGAAGACGCTTCAGGCAATGTGGCATTCCTAGGTGTTGATCTAGCCTCAGAAGGTGTGCTTCCGGTAATAAGTGTGGTCGAAGTCGTGCCCTCGACCAGCACAATTCCGTACACAATATCACGCACCCTCAACATCACCGCTGAGGACCAACAGACTGGTCTTGCTGACGTTGGTTTCCGTTCGTCTAACGATTCTGGGAGCGTTTGCGAACAAGGGGCTTTGACTTCGTTATCTAGTCAGTTCACCTCAGGGGATACCCCGGTAACGGTGTCTCATACGTTTACAGATCAGACGGATATGCCGTTGTACATTTGTGCGTTTGCTACAGATGTATCGGGGAACGATCTTGTAGCCTCGACGAATGTCGTTGTGGTGACCAACATTGACAGAACTTCCCCGACCATCAACATTGTAGGTCCAACACAGTCTGCTTCGTCCATGGCGACGATAATGGGTAGCGTTCCAGGAGAGGAGACGACGACATCTGCGATCAGTGGATTGGCTTCGTTTGGCTACACCTTGCTTGCCACATCAGGGACTTGCTCAACAGAGACAATAGTTGACACTGCGGTGGATGTATTGAACCCGAGCGTGACGATTTCTTCAATCACCACAAATGGCGTAAGTGCGTGTTTTGTGGCAGAGGACAACGCAGGCAATGTGTCCGCGATGCGTTCAGAGGAGACGGAGAATATAGACAGCGTGCCCCCGGCCCATCCGGGAGAGGTTAATATAAGTTCTGAGAATACCGTCCTTCAGATCACTTATGCAGGGTCCAACAACATAGCTTTTGCACCGGGTGCGGTGGTGGATAACGACTATGGTATCAGTGTGGATGTATTGACCCCGGATTCGGTGAGGGGAGCTGTTATAGATACGGTTACGCTATCGGGGAGGACTCTGAATATAGAGGTGCGTCCTTTGGCTTCGTCAGGTGGCGTAGTGTTTGATGTAGATGGTGTCACTAACGTTCTTGTTGACAGCGACAATATAGCCCGTTCGCGCAATGGTACAGAGAGCTACCAGGTTACGATTCCTGCCAACACCATCCAGGATGCTGTGGGCAATATTGCCCAAGATGCGGAAGTGGATACTGTAAGTCTTGTATCAAACGCTGATCCCGTTTTGGTGACTTTGGGGATGAGAGCGGGGGGTGTGCCTGTAACTGTCACGAACTTCACTGATGTTAATGCGACTTCTGCGTCCTTTGTCATGTCGATGATCTTCAGTGAGAGCGTGCCCATATCAAGTGTCGTTGCGGATAATTTCACCGTCTATAGGATTGGTGAAGCCACTCCGATCGAGTCGGCTACGACTGCGGATGCCATTGAAACTATCACGTTTCCTGGTGGAGCTAGTCAGGCATTAGACCTAACAGGCATTGCGGATGTGGATGGAGGCAGTGCACTGGAATTGCGGTTTTCCCAGATTCCTTATAACGTAGGGGATACCTCAGGTTATTTGGTGGAGTATACCAATACGGGTGTTGCAACGGGTGGGTGTCTGGACAGTGCAGGGAACTATCCGTATCCTAACGCAGGTTCTGGCAGCGTATGTTTGGCGACATCTCGTGTAGATTTGATTGAGCCGGAATCGAACCCGCCAGTGATATCTAGAGTGGAGATAACACCGACGACTACGGAAGCGACTTATGCCATGATGCGGTCTTTGGTGATAAGTGCAAGCGACCCATCGGGCATCAACAAAGTGGGATTTTCTCAGTCGACGACTTTATCGGAAGCGTGCACTGAATCCATTGAAATACTGAGCTCCCAATTAGAGCCAGGATCGACGACCGTGGTAGCCACCCGTACTTTTGCCATGACCACAGTAGAGCCTATCTATGTATGTGCCTTTGCCGTGGATAACGCATTGAATCGAACCACGGCCACAACCATGGTAAGGGTTGTGACCAACATTGATGTAGACGCCCCGACCATCAACATTGTAGGTCCAACACAGTCTGCCTCGTCCATGGCGACGATAATAGGCAGCGTATCTGGGGATGAGACGACATCTAGTGCAGTGAGTGGCATTGCGGAATTTGGCTTTGTGGAGCAGTTGGCAGCTTCTGAGTGCACGGTGGAGGCA
>CAYMEP010000120.1:0-3714 GCA_964389695.1 uncultured Rhodobiaceae bacterium
TCTTATATTTAGCATTTCTGGTGCAGAAGGACCATAAATATCTGCATCTATAAAACCAACCTTTTTACCTGATTCTGCTAAGCTTCGAGCAAGATGTATAGCAACAGTTGATTTTCCAACCCCACCTTTACCACTGGCAACGGCTAAAATCTTATCAAATGGTTGAAACGTTTCAGAATTTACATCAACCTTCTTAGAGGCAGGTTTCTTTTTTTCTGAGTTAAAGTTTGGTGCTGGTTGATGTGCGGTGAACATACAGGTTACGGAGAGGGTGCCTTTTAAGTTTTGTATAGCTTTCTCACAAGATTGACGTAATGTTTCACAAAGCTCTAAATCATCTGGGTGTATTTCAAGAAAGAAACTAACATTACCATTGTCAATTTTGAGTGCTTGTATGATCTTAGACGCTTCTTGTCCTGTTCGAGGATGTTGTAATCCTTTTAGTGCGTTGAAAATATCAGTTTCTGTGAGAGGTGAGGTCATATGATTCCTTCATTTTTAAGAGCTGTAATAAGAGAGTGGGTGTGTTCTTTGTATTTTTTCCACTCATTAGAACTGTTTTGATACATTTCTTGGCGTAATTGTAAACTACTGGCTGTGGTAATAATATTCTTGTTTTCATGAAAATTCAGACAAGATTCTTCAAAATCTAGTCCGCAATACTCAAGTAGTTTTCGTGTTTCTTCTTCTTGGTTCTCTGTTAACGTTTCATAATTGAGAGTATAAAAACTATGAGGGTATTCTTGTTGCCAATGAGTTATCATATTTTGATATAAGGCATAATATTTAGCAATATTTTCAATGTTATAGGCATAATTAAAATGATTAGAGGTAAAATAATTTTTAAAAAGTGACCAGCAAGTTGCAATGGGATCACGTTTGCTATGAATAATTTTTGCATCAGGAAAGATTTTTTGGATCATGCCAATCCATAAAAAATTAGAAGGCATTTTATCCGTAATCATGGAACAGGTAGTTTGTAAACGTGGATGTGTTTGGTACGCTTGACGAATGCGTTCTACTGTTTCTTGATAAGGTTGTGTTTTGTTATTCATATTACGTAAAATGCCATTTGTGAGGGAGGTTTCACCACCAGCAAATACTTCAGAATGACTAGAGAGAATATGTTCAATTAAACTGGTGCCTGAACGGGGCAATCCAAGAATATATATGAGTTGTTTGGTGTTACTTTTTTTAGATGTATAAGGAAGAAGTGGAAACTCCATTGCTGAAATATTTTTAATATTTGTACATAGAGATAAATCTTGTTGAAAATCGTAGTGATCTGTTGTGTCTTTTAGCTTGTTTCCTTTGGTAAAGTATTTTGTTGCTTGCTCAAAATTTTCAGTTTGTTCGTAGGCGTTCCCTAGTGCAAAATATAAAAATACTTCTAGTGAATTAGAGTGAACCTCTTTTTGTAACTCTTCCATTTGTTGAATATGTGTGTGTGTTTCTAGGAGTGTATTCAATTTTGTTAATATTAGATGAGCAGGGTAATAATGAGGATCGTATTGAATACACTTGTTTAAATGTATGATTGCCTGTTTTTTTTGATTTGTATCGTGATATAGGCTCCCTAACGTATAATGAGCAACTATGTTTTGGGGTTCAAGAGATAAAATGATTTTATATTGTTCTATCTGTAACTTGATATTGCCATAAAAATTTAATGTTTTAGCAAATGCCATTCTAGTTTCGACATTTTTTGGCTCAAGTTCTATAGGTTTCTGGAAATATGTTAGAGCTAAATCGTAATGTTTTAGAAGCTTATATGTTTCTCCTATTGCATTTAGTATGGCAATATTTTCAGGGTGGTGTTTTTCTAAAATTAATAAAAGCTCCAATGCTTCTTTGTTGCGTTTCAAGCAAGTTAGAGAGGCTGCAACTATACGGCCAATGAAAGATTCCCAGCGTTGCGGTTGTTGAAGAGTTTCATATTGCTCAAGAATTGTTTTGAATTTTTGTTCCTGGAACAGTGTGGCAAAGGTTTTCTTTATGTCATCTAAATGATAATCATCCATTAAATTACATTTTCATCCTTAAGTGCTTTGATAAGTGGTTGAATATGTTCTTCATATTTTTTCCACTCTTGAGAACTCCCTTGATACATTTTTTTCCGTACTTGTTGATTACTAGCTGTGGTAACAAAATTTTTGTTTTCATGAAAATTCAGACAAGATTCTTCAAAATCTAGTCCGCAATACTCAAGTAGTTTTCGTGTTTCTTCTTCTTGGTTTTCTGTTAACTTTTCATAATTGAGCTCATAAATACGGTTAGGGTATTTATTCTGCCAATAAGCTATCATATCTTTATACATTGCATAATATTTTGCAAGAGTCTCCACGTGATAAGAATACCCTAAACCTTTTGCTATGAAATAATTTTTAAAAAGTGACCAACAAATTGCAATAGGGTCACGCTTTGTATGAATAATCTTTGTTTCAGGAAAAGCTGCTAGAAGCATGTTGATCCATAAAAAGTTAGTTGGAAGCTTATCCGTGATAATGGGACAATCCGTTTGTAAATATGCTGCATCTAGATATGCATGACGTAACATATTGATGGTGACGTCAAAGGGTTGATGTTGATGGTGTAAATTACGTAAACAAGACGTGAAACCTAATTCTCCACCAGCATAAACTTTAGAATGGCTAGAGATAATTTGTTCAGTTAAACTTGTGCCAGAACGTGGCATGCCTAATATATAAATGATTTGTTTTGCTTTTTTGCCTTGAGGGTGAGGGCTCTCAGGCACTTTGGGCCATTTTACTTTAGATAGTTCTTTAATTTTATGAGATAGTAGTATGTCTTTTTCAATGTCATATTTTGAAACACTATGTTGTCGTGCATTGCCTTTAAAGATATGCTCAATATTATGCTCTAAATCATGCAAATTACTATAAGCATTGGCGAGTGAAAAATGTATATGTATGCTGAGCTCATCATGGGTCGGGTATTGTTTAAGCAATTCTTCCATTTGAAGAATGTGAGGATCATTTTTTTGGTAAGTTTTTAGTTCTGACAGTCTTATATGAGCTTGATATTGCGCTTTGTGAAGGTTGATACATTCTTCTAAGTTTTTGATGCTTTCTTCTTTTTTATTTATTCCTTGGTATATCGAAGCGAGCATATAATACACGTCAGAACTTTTAGGGTGTTGTTCTAGCGTATCGTATAAATGTTCTAATGCATCATCTATATATCGGTAAGAATATAGGAGGTGAGCAATTTCACACTGAATTTTAACATCGGAGGCGTGTGTTGTGGTAGGTTTCGTGAAGTATTCTAAAGCAATGTCATGTTCACCGCATTTATAATACATTTCTCCGGTCATGAAGATGTGGTCTACTTTTTCAGGTTCTAAGTTATGTAATTTTTGAAAATATGGAATTGCTTCTTTAAATTGAGATAGATTACCATGACATGCTGCCATGAGATGAATCAGAAATTTATCTTGTTGTTGTTCTTGGGGGAGAGTATTATATCGATCAAGAATTTGTATGAATTGTTGTTCCTGGAATAAGGCAGTAAATTCTTTTTTTATATCATCTGTTACAGAGGGCATTCTTTAGAGTCCTGTTCCTTAGTGAAATTATGTTGCTAGTGCTAACATAATTTTGAAAAGTGCTAAATCTATTTTTTTAATTCGTTAAAAAATTAAGTGATAAAAAATTCAATTTACTCATTGTCGCAAGCTAGTATATAGACTAACGT
>CAYMEP010000121.1:0-3705 GCA_964389695.1 uncultured Rhodobiaceae bacterium
GCATTGAGGAATGGCTACATTATGCTTCCCCTGAAAGTCTCTCATTATATATGTATCAATCTCCTCGTAAGGCAAAACGGTTGCATTTCGGGGTGATACCAAAAGTAGTGGATGAGTATCAGCGGTTCTTAGAACAGTATTTTACTCAAGATGAAACAGAACAATTAAATAATCCTGTGTGGCATATTTATAAAGGTAATGTGCCGGAATTTAAAGAAGGTAAACTATCGATTAGTTTTTCTTTATTATTAAATTTGGTTTCGGCAAGTCATGCTGAGAATAAAGATGTATTATGGGGGTTTATTCACTCTTATGCGGAGAACCTTTCACCTGAGACCCATCCGTATTTAGATCAGTTATCAGAATATGCTGTGCGTTATTTTCATGATTTTGTTAAGCCGCATAAGTCTTATCGATTGCCTACAGAACAAGAAATAGAGGCTTTTAATATCTTACAGCAGACTTTAGAAAATATGTCAGGACAGGAAGACGCAAAAACGATTCAAAATAAAATTTATGAAATTGGAGAAATATATTTCGAAGATTCATTAAAACTTTGGTTCCAAGCGCTTTATGAAGTTTTACTTGGGCAAAGCCAAGGTCCTCGTTTTGGATCATTTGTTGCTTTATATGGTATAGATAAAACTATATTGTTAATAGAAAAAGCTTTTGCAGGCGAATTTTGTGAAGAGAAATGAATAGAGGGGTGACCAAGGTGTCTAATATGCGTATTTATTTTTATATCCGATATATTTTATTCTTATTGCCGCCAGAGGTGGCTCATTTTCTTACATTAAAACTATTATGGTTATTTGATCGGCTCTGTCTTCGTAGACGTATGGATGATTATTCTCTTAATATTGAAGTTGCTGGTATGAAGTTTTCCAATCCTTTTGGTGTTGCCGCAGGCTTTGATAAAAATGGAGAAGTCCCAAATGCAGTGTGTAAATTAGGTTTTGGGTTTGCAGAAATTGGGACAGTGACACCTCTGCCACAAATAGGTAATTCTTTACCTCGCTTATTCCGTTTGCCAGAAGATGAAGCGATTATCAATCGCATGGGTTTTAATAATCATGGTGCCGAGAAGGTTTATATGAATTTGTCACGCCAACACTTGCCTTATATAGTAGGTGTAAACATTGGAGCAAATAAAGAGACAGATAACCGTATTATAGATTATCAAATAGGGGCAAAGAAATTTTCTGGAATTGCCAATTATTTAGTTATGAATGTTTCTTCGCCAAATACACCAGCTTTGCGTGAATTACAACACCCAGATGCATTGGAAAGCATATTCAAATCTGTCGAAGAAGTGGCAAAGACAACACCTGTTTTTTTTAAGATTGATCCAGATTTAGACCAAGATGCATTACAAAAAATTGCAAAATTTTCTTTGAAGGTAAAATTGAAAGGCCTCATTATTTCTAATACAACAGTGAAACGTAATGGACTAAAGTCTTCTCAACAAGCAGAAACAGGAGGATTATCTGGACGACCTTTAATGGATCAAAGTACTAAAGCTTTATCTGAAATGTATAGTTTGACGCAAGGAAAAATCATGTTGATTGGTGTAGGTGGAATTGCAAACGCAGAAGATGCTTATCGTAAGATTCGTTCTGGAGCGAGTCTTGTGCAACTTTATTCAGGGTTAGTGTATCGTGGTCCTCAGCTTATTCGAGAACTCAAAGCAGGGTTAGTTGAATGTTTACGTCGTGATGGGATTCTTCATGTAAAAGATGCAATTGGTATAGATGTAAACATCCAAAAAGAGGAAAAAATTATATCAGATCAGAAACCAACAAAAAGCGTTATCAATATCCAATAATATAAAAGAAGAAATAATAATGGTCGAAACAATTACAATTTATCATAATCCACGTTGTACAAAATCAAGATTAAGCCTTAGCATTCTAGAAAAGACAGAGTTTGATGTTCAGATTGTTGAGTATCTTAAAACACCTCTTGCCATCAAAGACCTTGTTGAAATTTCTCAAAAACTGGACAAACCTGTGAAAGAATTTATACGAAAAGGGGAGCCTATCTATAGAGAGTTAAAGCTTGCTGAGGTGAAGAATGAGGAAGAATTGCTACAAATTATGGTCGATAATCCTATTTTGATAGAACGTCCGATTGTTGTGAGAGGAGAAAAAGCAAAAATTGGGCGCCCTCCGGAAGATATTTTGACTTTGTTAGAAGGTTAATATTTAGCCTAGTTCTTGAAGAAATGGAAACCAGTCTAGTAAATACCCAGAGGCTGTGCCTAATGACCCTGCATAAATGAAAACACCTGTGGTAATCAGTAGTAAGGCTGTGATTTTTTCAATCCAAAACATATGACGTTTTAGTTGTTTTGAACTTGCCAAAAAGAATCCGATACTCATTGAGGATATGATAAACGGAATAGCAAGACCTGCCGCATAGATAGATAGCATAATAAAACTTTGTGTTAAAGATTCAGTTTGAGCTGCTAAAGCTAGTATGCCAGCTAATATCGGACCTATACAAGGTGTCCATCCAAAAGCAAAAGCGAGTCCAAGACCAAAGGCTGCTAAGTATTTTCTTTTGTTTTTCTTTATTGGCTTCCTGAAGCGCCATTCTTTTTGTAGCCATTTAAATTTAAATAGTCCCATCATATTAAGTCCCAGAATGATAATGAAAACTCCTGAAACTTGGCTTAATATATTTTTATATTGTACTAGAAATGGTTGCAATATAGTTGTTGATGCACCAAATGCAATAAATACTAAAGAAAACCCTAAAACAAAACTTAAGGTGGTTGGTAAGATTTTACGTGTTACTTCAGCTGGAGAATCATTGACTAAATCATCATAGTCAATTTGTGCTGCGAAGCATAAATAACCTGGAACAAGTGGGAGTACACAGGGAGATAAGAAACTTAACACGCCTCCTAAAAATGCGGCTCCTAAAGATAATTCATAATAATTCATAATAATCAATCAAGTTTATATACTGCGTCTAAAAATTAATGCTCCTAAAAAACCTAATAGTAAAGCGGTAATTACGCAAATGATACCGTAAAGTATAGAGTATTGATAGGCTAAATGATAAATAAGATACTCTAATCCTGTGAGAGTGACATTAATATTTTTGTGTTGAGTTTCTTTTAGTTGTCCACTATGTAAGCGTAATATTTTGATACTATAGACCCCAAGAGGGGTATTTGATGGTAGGTTTATTTCTAGTTTGAATAGGTGTTTTTGGATAATTTCTATACTATCTTCAGATTGGAGATATAGTTTTTGTTGTTGTTTTATTTTTATAAACCCGTTGATAAATTCTTTGTCGATGGGTATCTGTGTGGTTATAGGAAGGTACTCTAATCCTATATTATGTTTTTGACGTAATTGAGGTGAAAGATGGTGCAATGGTTGATTGCTGAAGGTAGAATAATAAGTGGGAGCTTTATTTAATAGGCGTGTATCACTGTTAACCCAAACACCAAATTTTTTTTCTTTTTTTCTTATGGTAAAGGCTTGAGAAGGTCCTTTGATAATAATGATAATTTGATTCTTCTCTGGTATGGTTTTAGATTCAAAGGCTCCAAAGAGTAAAAGTTTCTTTCCTGTGAAATTTGTGTGTATTTTAATTGTATTTTCAGACAACCCACTGCTGAGAATGGCATTTGCAGGTATTAGAAATAGGAAATAGAAAAATGTACAAACAATAAAACGCATGGTTATTATC
>CAYMEP010000122.1:0-3687 GCA_964389695.1 uncultured Rhodobiaceae bacterium
GGTGAAGACAGATAATACGGCATCGGTCAGGTTTTGTTTCATAGTTAATCCTTTTCACGAATGGTATCTAGAACGGTATTCGCGTGGTTTTTGGGGCGAACCCTACGCCAAATATGTGTTATTATACCTGCTTCATCAATTAAGATACTAGTGCGTTCTATTCCCATATATTTTTTACCATACATATTTCTTTCACCCCATACCCCATAGGCTTCTAGTATTTTTTTATCAGTATCACTAACAAGTTGTATGGATAAATTATGTTTTTTACTGAAGTCTTGGTGTTGTTCAACTGTATCTGCATTAATACCAATAATTTGTGTGTTCTGGTCTAAAAACTTTTCTTTCTGTTCTGTAAAGTCAAGTGCTTGGATAGTACACCCTGGTGTGTCATCTTTGGGGTAAAAATAGAGTAATAATTTGCTTCCAGAAAAGTTTGAAATATTTTTTGTGGTTTTATCATCAAATATGAGTATGCCATCAGGGGCTTTTTGTCCAACTTCTAAGCTCATTCTAGTCTCCTGTTTTTAGTAACATATGACGTTTTTTGCCTACTGAAAGTTTTATGGACTTATTTTCTGTAATGTCATCAGTAGTAATCATACGTTTTATATCATTTACGCAGATATCATTAATTTTTACTGCTCCTGATTGAACTAATTTGCGGGCGTCACTATTACTTTTGCTTAAGCCTGCATCTGTCATTGTTTTTAATAGTCCTGCACCTTTTTGCAAAAAACTCTCCTCAAGTTTGAGAGATGGTAAATCTGCACTGTTTTTTCCTTTTTCAAAAAGGTCTTGAGCGGCTTTCTTTGATTTTTCTGCTGCTTCATGTCCATGTAATAGGGCTGTGGCTTCAGTGGCAAGAATTTTTTTTGCTTCGTTGATTTCTGTACCTTGTAATGCCTCAATCTTTTCAATTTTTTCTAAAGGTAAATCTTTAAATAATCGTAAGAAACGTCCTACATCGGCATCTTCTGTATTGCGCCAAAACTGCCAATAATCCCAAACCGATAGCATGTCAGCATTAAGCCATACAGCACCTTGTGCCGTTTTGCCCATTTTTGCACCAGATGCAGTGGTTAATAATGCTGTCGTTAATCCATATAGTGATGCTTGGTCACAGCGTCGCCCTAAAACAATCCCATTAACGATATTACCCCATTGGTCAGAGCCACCCATTTGCAATGTACATTTATATTTTCTATTTAATTCTACAAAATCATAGGCTTGTAAAATCATATAATTAAACTCTAAAAAGGAGAGGTTTTGTTCTCTTTCTAAGCGCAATTTAACAGAATCATAGCTTAACATTTTATTGATTGAAAAGTGTTTTCCGTAATCACGTAGAAACTCGATATAATTTAAACTTGATAACCATTCATCATTATCGACAAGGATGGCGGCATTTTCTTTTCCTGAATCAAAGTCTAAAAAGCGTTCAAAGGTGTTTTTGATAGTCTGTTTGTTTTTATTGATTTGCTCTTGAGTTAATAATTGTCGAGTTTCATCTTTTCCAGAAGGATCGCCAACTTTTGTTGTTCCGCCACCAATTAAAACAATTGGTCGATGTCCGGCTTGTTGGAATCTACGCAGCATCATAATCGAAATTAAATTACCAATATGCAAGCTTGGAGCGGTGCAATCATAGCCTATATAGCCTGTTACCATGCCTTGGTGTATTGATTCGTCTAATTCTGTCTCATTCGTGCATTGTTCAATATAGCCACGGGCAGACATAATAGAGAGGAAATCTGATTGATAATGTGTCATGATAAAAAAGCGTAAAGTGAAACTATACGAACGTCAATATATTATAAGGTTATTACCATGAAAAGATTGAGAGCAATTGGTTTAATGAGTGGGACATCTTTAGATGGAATTGACCTTGCTTGTATTATGACAGATGGCACTTCTTATCTAGAAATAGAGAAATCTAATAATTATACCTATGATGATTCACAAAGGAAGGTTTTACAAAAAGCATTGCAAGTTGCTCCTTCTTGGAAAAAAGGATCTCTTATGCCAGAGGAGATTGTTCTCGCTCAAAATGTTATTACTTCTTCACATGTTGAGATAGTGCATGAATTTTTAAAAAAAGAACGTATGACGGCAGATGATATAGATATTATAGGGTTTCATGGGCAGACAATTTTGCATGATGTTTGTACGTTGCGTACGGAACAAATTGGTGATGGAGCAGAGTTATCTCGTTTAACAGGCATTGATGTCATTGCTGATTTTCGACAAGCTGATATGGAGGCTGGTGGACAAGGTGCTCCTTTTGCTCCTTTGTTTCATGCTGTTTTATGTGAGAAGGAGGGGTTTGAGCTTCCAGTTGCGATTGTTAATATTGGTGGTGTTTCTAATGTGACATGGATTGGAGAAGATAAGAAGATTCTCGGTTTTGATACGGGTACAGGAAATGCGTTGATAGATGATTTGATGCTTCAATCTGCTGGTGTTCCTTTTGATAGGGGAGGAAGTCTTGCTGAAAAAGGACAAAAGAATCAAGCTCAAATTGAGACATGGTTAACCCATAACTTTTTTCAAAAAAAACCTCCAAAATCATTAGACCGTAATATGTTTAAGTCATGTTTGGAAGACGTGCAGAATGATAATTTACAAAACGCTGTGGCAACATTAACGAGTTTTACATCACAAGCAATTATGCGTTCCGTACAATTTATGCCACAGATCCCAAAGCTTTGGATAATGTGTGGTGGTGGGCGGCATAATAAAACAATGATGTCTGAAATTAATACATATATTACAAAACTGGGTGGGGTAATGAAAGATTCTGAGCAAGTTAATTGGTCAGGAGATGTTTTAGAAGCGCAATGTTTTGCTTATTTAGCTGTACGTTCTTTCAATGGTTTACCTATTAGCTTGCCAAGTGTCACGGGCTGCAGTCAAGCGACAGAAGGAGGTGTTCTGTTTCATAGTAATTAAGCTATAGTTTATTTACTCAACCGTTTGTCTAAGTATTTATTAATTGTTTTATCTAAAGTGTTGCTTTGATTCTCAAAAAAGTGATTAGCTCCTTTAATGGTTTCATATTGAATTTCACCCTTTTTTTGTGCATGTAATCTTTCAACCATTTTTTCTACATCTTCTTGGGGTACAATTTTATCTTCATCCCCATGGACGATAAGACCAGAGGTTGGGCAAGGGGCAAGAAATGAGAAATCATAAAGGTTGGCAGGAGGGGCAATTGATAAGAATCCTGTGATTTCAGGGCGTCGCATAAGTAATTGCATACCAATCCAAGCACCAAAAGAATAACCCGCAATCCAAAATTGTTTTGTATCTGGGTTGGCTTCTTGCATAAGGTCTAAAACGGCGACGGTGTCTGCTAATTCTCCGACACCATGATCGAATGAACCTTGAGATTGTCCAACACCACGAAAATTGAATCGTGCGACTGTAAAGTTACGCTCAACGAAATGTTGATATAGACGATAGGTAATTGGATTGTTCATGTTTCCGCCAAGCTGAGGCAAAGCGTGTAAAATTAGTGCTATGGGTTTGTTATGGTCTTTATCTTGTGCGATTCGACCTTCTAAACGTCCATCTGGTCCGTTAAATATCACTTCTGGCATAATTTTCTTTCTATAATAAGGAAGCTATATTCTTGACTTCTTGGCATCTTCTTTTAAAGATAACATGCCGACTTCTAGCATATAT
>CAYMEP010000123.1:0-3672 GCA_964389695.1 uncultured Rhodobiaceae bacterium
ATGCACGTCGAATGAATCAGAGAGGTTTTGCTTTTCCTCTGGACACAGCTTGGCAGGAAGAATTTCAATCCCTATTCCCCTATCAAGAAACTCCCGATCAAGAGCCCTCTATCCAAGCTGTCAAAAAAGATATGGAATCCAGTAAGCCAATGGATCGACTACTTTGTGGAGATGCTGGATATGGAAAAACAGAGGTAGCGATTCGAGCAGCCTTTAAGGCTATCCTTGCAGGTCGTCAAGTACTTCTCATCAGTCCGACTACGATTTTAGCATTCCAGCACTTTCAGACTTTTCAAGCAAGATTTCAAAATTACCCGATCCATTTTGACTGGATTTCCCGATTCCGAAATGCAGCTGATATACGAAAGATCAAACTTTTTCTAAGGGAAGGGAAACTGGATATGCTGATAGGAACTCATTCTCTTTTGGCATCTGATATAAGAATGAAAAACCCAGGTTTGATGATTATAGACGAAGAACAAAGATTTGGTGTTGTCCAAAAAGAGACTTTCAAGAGACTTCGTTCTACTGTGGATATTTTGAGTATGAGTGCGACTCCTATTCCACGAACCCTTCACATGTCGCTTACAGGAATACGTGATCTTTCTATTATTCGTACTCCACCCAAAGAAAGAATACCAATCAAGACCTATGTGATCGAGGATAATGAGCGAATGATACGAGAATCTATCCTCAAAGAAAAAAAAAGAAACGGACAGATATTCTATCTTCATAATAGAATTGCCACAATTGAGTCTGCAGCAGCAAGGATCCAAACCATTGTTCCAGAGGCATCTTTATCCGTTCTTCATGGGCAAATGGAAGAAGATCAAATCGAAGATATCCTTTTACAGTTCTTAAATGAAAAGTTTGATATTCTACTGACGACCTCTTTGATAGAAAGTGGAATGGATATGCCCAATGTAAACACTCTGTTCATTGAACGTGCAGATACCTTTGGGCTTTCGCAACTCTATCAAATACGAGGGAGAGTAGGTCGTTCCAATAAACAGGCTTACGCTTATTTCTTATATCCTCCAAATAGAACATTGACAGAGACAGCACAGAAAAGGCTGGATACAGTTTTAGAATACCAAGAGCTAGGAAGTGGATTTAAAATTGCCATGAGAGATCTGGAAATACGAGGGGCTGGAAATATTCTTGGACTCAAGCAGTCTGGACATATAGCAGAGGTAGGTTATGAGCTATATATTAAACTTTTGAACGAAGCGATAAAAAAACTAAAAGGAGATACGAAAGAAGAGAATCCAGGATGCAATATCAATCTTCATACAGATTTTTATATTCCCGAAAGCTACATCCTTGATGTTCGCCAGAGGATCGAGTTTTACAAGCGTTTTGAAGCTGCAAGAGATAGCAAAGAAATCGATTATCTCTACGATGAGATGAAGCAACGTTTTGGAGAACCTGACGAGGTAACAAAGACCTTTGTAGCAATAGAAAGGATTCGCTCCCTAGCACAGAGGGCTGGATTCAGCTCTGTATATAAGCAACCACCAAATCGTATTGAGTTTCGAATTTCTGAATATTTTTCGATACCTCGCATTCACTTAGTCCGCTGCATCCAGAAGCGAAAAGGGCTCTTTATACGCTCTGGAAAGGAAGACTCTCTCTTTTACGACGTGCAAGATGCTTCGCATTATCAAGAAGAAATTGTTTCTGTCCTAAACGAACTTCTGACCATCCAAGAGAACCCTCAAGAAAGCCACCAAAAAAGACCCTCGACAGAAAAAAATCAAGCCCCCTACAATACTGCTAATAACGAAGCTCAGGATATGCTGTATTCGACCCAAAGTCCCAGATAAGCTTATCCCAAGTATTATAAATGGTCTCTGATGTAGAGATCACACATGTGGGAGATGATGGGCATCTTTGGAGCTCCTGTGTAGTAGTATCTACTCCTTGCCCAGCATGAATATGAAAGTCATGCTGTGAATCAAACAAGGTGCTATCCCAGTAGCTATTCCGTGCTGGGGCTTCACCTGGAAGGAGCTCACCGATTAATCCATGGAAATTATCTGTGAGACCCTCCTCAACTAGGAACATTTCGGCTGCAGCATAGCTATTCTCAAGGCTTCCTTCTTGCTGCTGTTTACCAACGATTCCACCGACACCAGAGCCTGAACCATTCCCTGTGACTTTACCTCGGAAAAAGGAGTCTTTGATCGTCCCTTCGTTAATGCCAACAAGACCACCAACTGCAGAATTGCTTGAAACACTGGATGTGATTTCTCCTTCTGCAGAGCATTTGAGTATCGATCCCTTGATCGAATGTGCTATCAATGCTCCTACATTTGATCCAGCTTCGATGGAAACATCTTGAAGCCTAAGATTTGCCACTCCACAGCTTTCGCATTGACCAATCAGTCCTGCAAACCCAAGCCCCTCATCTGCCCTTCGAATCGTGAGGCTTGAAACTGTGAATCCTGCTCCATTTATCCTTCCTGTAAAGGATTTCGTAAGGCTGGGACCAACGGGATGAAACCCCTTTCCATCTGTCCATCGGCTAGTTGAGTCTTTTGCAGGATCTCTCGTAGGAGAGCCATCTATATCCCTTGCTACACGATAATGTGCAGCTCGATATTCTTCCTTTCTGTTGATTTTCTGAAAATCTTCTATATAGAAGAGAAGATAGGGGTCGCGCAGAGTCCCCGTTCCTGCACAAAAAGTATCATCCAATATCTCAGGACATGCTCCATCAACTGATCCCACTCCTTGTACAATTTGCCTTTGTGTTATAGAGGAGCAGTGAGCTGTAATCGCAAAAAAGAATATCAATACAAAAAAATTCTGAATGCAATCGAAACAGCAAATTCTGTATTTTCTTTCACCCCCCTTCTGCTTCTCATATACCAGAGACTGATCACCCCCCTCGGATGATGAGATATTCAGACCCCTCCAATTCGTTTTTTTCATCATAAAAATAACCTCCTCTGTCAGAGTATGATCCATCTTAGGAAAGACAAGCATTTTATTCTATTTTTTTCTTAAAAAATGAGATTTTTTTTAGCCTCCAATGGTGCATTTTTTTTTACAAAAATGGAATATTACGTTAAAAATTTCGTGGCTTTTTTTTAACGTAATATTCACATGGTCATCATAGATTGTGTTCAGATTTGTCTTTTTGGCATTTTCTGAAGATGCTAGGGCAGATTTTGGTAAGGAGAGTAGTTTATGAACAGTTTTAAGATGATTTTTGTTTCTTCCTTTCGTGTGAGAGTGAAGGATTGGTTTGGGATTTTAAGTGCAGTCACTAAAAGGCTTATAGGAATGGTTTTTCTTTCGACCCTGTTTACTGGATTTCTTTCCTGTGCTCCTGATATGCAAGCTGATGATAAGGATGATAAGGAAACTGAGACTAGAGGAATCATTCCTGGACTTCTTCTTGCTGCGCTTAGGATTGATCTACCTAATTCTTCCTCCTCTCGTGAAATTACCCTCAACGCAAGGATTGAAAACGCCTTGAATGAGGAGCAGGAAATAACAGTAAGTTTTTATCGGTCTGATGATATGGTGGTTTCAAAGCAGGATATAATGCTTGGTTCCTCTGAGAGTCCGACTCTCCCAGCAAGACAGTCCGGGCAGATGCCTACGAATGTTACTTCTTCATATACCATCCCTACAGGAGATACAAGATACTCCTATGGTTAT
>CAYMEP010000124.1:0-3660 GCA_964389695.1 uncultured Rhodobiaceae bacterium
TGTATAAACTCTTCAGTCATCACGAACAGGTAAGCAATAAAAAAAACTAGTAAAGCTGAAATCGCCGGCCAGGTGTAAATCAAATATCCTGGTGCACCGTCTGCCATTACATTTGCAGAGGCGACCGCTACAATAGGACAAAGTAATAATATAAAGCATATAATACTAAATGCTGAAAAACTAATTCTTTTCATTCTTTATTTTCCTTAATAAATATATATTTTCTAATATCTTAACCGTGTTAAACTGAAACAATGATAGAGTCAATTTATTCACTGTGTAATATAAAACATCACAAATAGAAAAGTAATACTATAATCACTATGCGCTATATCATATTAACTATTTTTATAATAATACTACAAATTACTGATATTTCAGCTAAAAAACCATTTCCCCAACAAGAAATTGCTTATTTTGCAGGTGGTTGTTTTTGGTGTACTGAACATGATTTCGAACAATTATTCGGCATAAAGAGTGTCATTTCAGGTTATATGGGTGGTCATATCGTCAACCCTTCTTATCAACAAGTTTCTTCAGGAAACTCAGGTCATTATGAAGTTGTTCAAGTTATTTTTAGACCAAACGAAATTAGTTTTCAGAAAGTTTTAAGTGCATTTTGGCGTATGCATGACCCTTCTGATGCAGGTGGGTCGTTTTGTGACCGTGGACAACAATATGGAACAGCGATATTTTATACAAATCTCGGACAAAAACACTTGAGTAAAACTGGAAAGAAAGCTTTAAATGCTAAAAAGAAGTTTAATAACCCAATAGCAACCCGTATATTAAAGGCTTCTAAATTTTATCCCGCTGAAGCTGGTCATCAAGATTATGCAAGTCGGAACCCTATTCGTTATAAGTTTTACCGTAACCGCTGTGGTCGTGATCGTTTTATTAAAAAACATTGGAGTCATGATAATACATTATATATTTTAGAAAAGTAATATAACCAACTTTTATCCACGTTTTGAGTGTTAACGTTGACTGCAGATTACTGTGCGGATCAAGATATTTTTATAACTTATTACCCAACCCTCATGTTTGTAAATTACGCACCTAAGCCTATATTGCTTAGCTCTCTTTTATATAAATAGTTTCTATATGCATAAAAAGTGGTACGCCCTAGGGGAATTGAACCCCTCTTTCCAAGTTGAAAACCTGGCGTCCTAACCGATAGACGAAGGGCGCATACCACAGTCACAGTATATAAACCAGCTTATATTATTTTTCAAGTATCAGTTTTATAAAAAGCCCTAAAATTTTACAGAAGTTGCATCTTTTATCATAAACTGCACCCCTTCTCGCCCTTGCCAGTTATCAGCACGTAAGTAACCAACAATATGCATAGGTTGTTTTTTCATTAACGCCATACGAATGCTTTCATCAACCGAAGAAAAAGCTATCGCTTTCAAACGTCCGCCATTTTCATCTGATATTGTACATTTAACATGTCCATCTCCGACCGTATCTACATATATAATTTGAGCTTCTGGAATTACAAAACAAGGTTCTGGGATATCTGCTCCAAAAGGTTGTAATTTATCTATAGACTCAAATAAATCACGGTTTGCACCAGCCACACTTATAACAGAATCAATAAACATCTGCCTTGGCAAACTAAAATTATATCCCGAACAAGCTTCACATAAATAAGTCGTAAATTCAACAATTTGGCTTTTATGCAAAGTAATTCCTGCTGCCATCGCATGCCCACCACCTGAAATAATTTTTTCTGCATTTACTGAAGATTTAACCAATGAACCTAAATCAATACCTGCAATCGAACGTGCAGACCCCTTTCCTATTCCTTCTTTATTTATAGCAATCACAAAAACAGGTCGATGATACTTTTCTTTAAGTCGTCCAGCCACAATACCAATAACACCCGCATGCAAGCGTTCATCTGAAACAACCAGAATATCAGGCAAACCATCATTATTAGTAATTATTTCTTCCGCACGCTCTTGAGCAATCATTTGATTGTAATCACTCACGTTACGACGTTCTTGGTTTAATTCATCCATACGCAATGCCATTGCACTGGCTTCTTCTTCTAAATCACAAGATAGTAATTTTGTTCCGATAGAGCTTTCTCCAAGTCGTCCTCCCGCATTAATACGAGGCCCCAATCGAAAGCCACAATCATATGCGGTTGGTGCTGAGTTTAACTTACTAATATCTGATAAAGCTCTTAAGCCAGTATTTTGTCTCTGTGACATTATCTCTAAACCTTTTTTTACCAACAATCTATTTACCCCGATTAATGGCACCACATCACATACTGTCCCTAAAGCGACAATATCTAATAAAGAATTCAAATTTGGTTCAGTATATATTTCGAAAAATCCATTTTTTCGTAACGTTCGTCTCAAAGAAATTAACAGCATAAAGGTCACCCCCACAGCTGCTAAATAATCTAACCCACTCATATCATCTTCTCGTTTTGGATTAATCAATGCATGACATTCGGGTAACTTTTCTCCTGTCTGATGATGATCAACAACAATCACGTCTATATTATTCTCTTGTGCATATACCAACGCTTCATATGACATTGTTCCACAATCAACCGTAATAATAACACTATGACCCTCAAGGTATAAGGTATGGAAAGCGTTTACATTTGGTCCATACCCTTCTTTTTCTCGATCAGGTATATAAGTTCGTATTTTTTTTCCAATAAGATCAAAAAAACGTATTATTAATGCAGAAGAAGTCGCTCCATCTACATCATAATCACCAAAAACGGCAATATTCTCACCTTCAAGAATGGCTTTAACAAGACGCTCTGTTGCTTTATCCATATCCTTTAAACAAGAAGGGTCAGGTATATTTGATAATTTAGGTTCAAGATAAGTCTCAACAGCGTCAAATGGAACATGACGCATAACTAGTAAACGTGCCAGCAATTCAGGTAAATCATATTGCTGAGCAAAATATAACGCTTGAGTTTCATCATAATCACGTAATGTCCAAAAGCGACCTGCATAAGATTCTTCAATCCCAAACAGAGCTTTTGGTTCATTTATCATTTCATAGCTCAAATTTCTCAATATGATGTTCTGTTTGCACTCTACGAACAGTCCCATGTGTAGAACGCAGAACAACTGTATCTGTCGTAATTATATTTTTAGTTTGATAACAAACACCTTTAACAAGTGTACCATCAGTCACACCTGTAATAGAAACAATTACCTCCCCACGAACCATATCTTCCATTGTATATTTTCGTTCAAAATCAGTAACACCCATTTTTTTTGCACGTTCTTTCTGTGCCGCACTATCTGTCATTAAGCGCCCTTGCATTTGTCCGCCAATACAACTTAAAGCTGCCGCTGCAAGAACCCCTTCAGGGGCTCCACCTATTCCCATATACATATCAATCGTTGTCCTAGGGTCTGTCGTATGCATAACCGCTGCAACATCACCATCAGTAATTAAAGATACTCTTGCTCCTAGCTGTCGAATTTCTTGAATTAATGTCTCATGACGTTCACGCTCAAGAACACAAACATTAATTTGAGAAACATCAACACCCTTTGCCTTTGCCACAGACTCAATATTTTCTTTCGTCGTAGCATCTAAATCAATTACACCCTCTGGATATCCTCCTCCAATAGCGATTTTATGCATATAAGTATCCGGTGCATTAAGCAA
>CAYMEP010000125.1:0-3649 GCA_964389695.1 uncultured Rhodobiaceae bacterium
AAGGAAAAGAAAGAGAAAACGGGAAGCGTCGTGTGATGGAGAAGAAGAAGAACCTCTGGTTTTACCAGCGGCATTCCCGAATTTATTAGCAAATGGGGCATCTGGCATTGCTGTGGGTATGGCAACAAATATTCCGCCACATAATATTGATGAAATCTGTGATGCTGCCTTGCATCTGATTAAATATCCGCAGACAAAAATTGAAACCCTAATGACTTATATTCAAGGACCTGATTTTCCAACAGCGGGGGTTATTATTGAATCCAAAAGTAATATTCTGAAAGCTTATCAGACAGGTAAAGGGTCAATTCGATTGCGGGCTGGGTATGAAATCGAAACATTACCACGAGGTATGTGGCAAATTGTGATTACACAAATGCCCTATCAAGTACAAAAGTCGCGTTTGATTGAGAAAATGGCAGAATTAATTCATAATAAAATATTAACCGTTGTTGATGATATATGTGATGAAAGTGCAGAGGATATTCGTTTGGTCATTGTGCCCAAAAGTAAAACCCTTGACGCTAAGAAAGTGATGAATATTTTATTTAACCATACTGATTTAGAAATTCGTTACAATATGAACTTAAATGTTCTGACTGCCAATTCTGTTCCAGAAGTATTAAATTTACGTGAACTTTTATGGCAGTGGCTTGAGCATAGAAAAAATATTTTACAGCGTAAAACACAATTCCGGCTAGATGAAATCATAGCAAGGTTAGAGTTATTAAAAGGTTATTTGATTGCCTATCTTAATTTAGATGAAGTTATTCGTATTATTCGAGAAGAAGATCATCCACGTTCAGATTTGATGAATACTTTCCAACTAACTGAGAAACAAGCAGAGGCTATTTTAAATATGCGTTTGCGGGCTTTACGAAAATTAGAAGAAATGACCATTCAACAAGAGTATGATGCTCTTGCACAAGAAAAAGAAGGGTTGCAGACATTACTAAACTCTGAAGAACTACAATGGAAACAGATTTCTGTTCAAATTCGAGACGTAAAAAAATACTATAAAAAACTACCTGAATTAGGAGCAAGGCGCACCTTGTTTTCTGAAATTAATGAGGCAGACTTAGAGCCAATCCAGATTCCTGTAGAGAAAGAAGCGATTACTATTATCCTCTCTGAAAAAGGTTGGATACGTTATATTAAAACACACATTGATACACCTAAAACACTGAAATATAAAACGGGTGATTCTGGAAAATTTATTTTTCATAGTTATACGGATAAAACTTTGATTCTTTTTACCGCAAAAGGAAGATCTTATACTTTAGATGCTCATAAACTGCCTTCAGGAAGGGGGCATGGAGAACCTATAAATTTAATGATTGATTTAGATGATGATGATAAAATTATTGAAATTTTTTCTCATAAACCAGAACGTCAACTGATTATTGCTTCATTGAAGGGGCAAGGATTTATTATTTCAGAAAAAGATTTAGTGAGCCAGCGTAAAGCAGGAAAAACAATATTGGTTCTTTCTGAAGGTGATGAGGCTCTAACCTGTGTGCCTGTGCTCGGTGATTGTCTTGCTGTGCTTAACCAAGAAGATAAATTGCTTAGTTTTTCACTCTCTGAATTACCGGTAATGTCTCGTGGAAAAGGAGTGCGGTTGCAGAAAGTACAGTCTAGTATTGTTGCACTTGCTTCTTATGATGTTGAGAAAGGGCTCTCTATTACAGATAAGGGTGGCCGTGTAAAAGTGATAAAGGATATGGAGGCTTGGTATGGAAAGAGAGCACAAGCCGGAAAAAAACGTCCCAAAGGTGTTTCTGTTGACTCTATGAAATGTTCTACATTAGTGAAATATTTGATCGGGTAACCATGTCGTAATTTTTGGAAATAAAGCGATGAGTCCAAGAATGAATAATTGAATGAAAATAAATGGAATGACCCCTCGGTAAATATCAGAAGTTTTTACAGACTTTGGAGCAACACCACGTAGGTAAAATAAAGCAAACCCAAATGGTGGGGTTAAAAAAGAAGTTTGTAAATTAAGTGCCATCATGATACCAAGCCAAACAGGGTCATAACCCATTTGTAGTAAAATGGGTGCAATAATTGGAACAATAACAAATGTGATTTCGATAAAGTCTAAAAAGAATCCAAGTACAAACATTGCCAACATCACACATATCATTGCTGTTATTTTACCACCTGGTAAATCTGTTAATAAATCTTGAATGAATTCGTCCCCTTCTAATCCTCTAAAAATAAGGCTAAATAAAGTTGCGCTAATTAGAATAATAAAAACCATAGAGGTAGAGCTTGTCGTGCTTTTTAGAACTTGATGTAATATTCCTTTTTTCCAAATATGAATAAGGCTGATGGTAATGCCTAAGAATATAAAAAAGCTGAATAAAAAGGTAGAACATATGATGAGTTTGGTTATAACACTCATATCTGGTGTTGCACGTAAGTCAAAGAACCCTGCCAAAGTACCTAATATGATTAGGGATATAATGGCGAGAGGAATAAATAATGAATTATGACATATACGGTTTCCTGCCAATAAAATTGTGCCTATTGCGCCAATAGATGCTGCCTCTGTTGGGGTCGCGATCCCTAATAGAATAGACCCTAATACGGTAATAATAAGCAAAATAGGAGGGAATAGAGATTTTAAAATATGAAGGAGTGGAATTTTTTCTTTCATTTGTATTACGGTAGATTTATCATTATTGCGTATACCGTAAATGATATGATAGAGAATATAGGCTGTAATCAATAGTAGACTAGGGAATAATGATCCTGCAAAAATTTCTCCGACAGAAACAGTTTCTGGAGAAAAGATACCCATATTTATTTGAGCTGTTTGGTAAGCATTCGAAATTACATCACCTAGTAAAATTAATACGATGGAAGGAGGAATAATTTGTCCTAAAGTTCCTGAGGCACAAATTGTTCCTGAGGCAAGAGAAGGAGAATAACCATGTTTCAACATGGTAGGTAAAGATAAGAGTCCCATTGTAATAACAGTCGCTCCAACGATACCCGTTGAAGCGGCTAATAAGGTGCCAACCAGTATAACAGAAATTCCTAAACCACCACCTATTCCTTTAAAAAGAAGTGCCATATTTTCTAATAAATTTTCAGCGATTTTTGAGCGTTCTAGCATTGTGCCCATGAAAATAAATAAAGGAATAGCAAGTAGAACCTCATTCGTCATAAGGGAAAAGATACGTTGGGGAAGAGCTAATAAAAATATACTATCAAATAAATCTAAGTACATACCAATTAAAGCAAATATTAAGCTTACTCCACTCAGAACAAACGCCACAGGAAATCCTGTCAATAAAATGACAAAAGTTACTATAAACATGGTTAATGCCAAAAGTTCCATAATCAGTGTTTCTGTTTCATTTTTAATTGGTGATAAGCTTTGATTATTTGCGAAATTGCTTGCAACAGTAAAAAGAAAGCAAACAGTGGTATGGCCGTTTTAAGAAGATAAACGCCTTGTATTCCAGATACCTCACGTGAACCTTCTAATGTTTTCCATGAGTTAAGAACGTATTTCCTTGAAGTATAAAGAATTAAAACAGAAAAAGGTACAATAAGAAATAAACAGCCTAAAAGGTCTACCCATGCTTTCTTTGTGTCTGAGAAACCTTGAAAGAAAATATCAACTCTAATATGT
>CAYMEP010000126.1:0-3597 GCA_964389695.1 uncultured Rhodobiaceae bacterium
GGATAATCTCGGTGAGAGATTCAAACCCACCATCCACAAGAAGCAATTTTAGCTTGAAATCCATAACTAATTCTCCGACACCTTTTTTTACGGGGGTGGGCTTTATTTCTAGTAGTTTGACATTAGCTCTTCGTTGTCTGACAGGGTCATTAAGGTAAAAAGGCTCGTTGGAACTATGAAAAAACTTTATAAAATTATTAAGATATTCTCGTGGTGCGTTGTAGTCAGTGGCTTGTGAGGATGTCCCATCCTGAGCAAAAGACGTCACCCATTCGAAAGATATATCTCTCTTCATAGGCTCTTCGTCCCCCGATACATTTATATTTGCAGATGACAAACGTTCGGACGTTTTGAGTCTCGGGCGGTATGTAGGCAGTGAATATATCGAGCCTATATCTAAACTAGGGGCTATGACCAAGTCAATAGTTTCTCCGTGTTTATTTATGAGTGTGAAAATAGGGGCTGTCATGTTATCTGTTCGAACCTCCGTGCCATTGTTTCGGCTATCTCTTCAACGGCGTCTTCTGTTATCTCAGCACGAGAATGGACTTCTATATTCTCTATCGTTATAGTCTTTCCTGTGTTGGTTCTTATATGGTCAAGTATTAAGTCTGTCTCCCTTTTCGGTATGACAAATTCCCCGCTTGACAGATTGGCAGACAGGCTGTCACTAGTTCCTGTTCCGACCCCTTTCAAAAGACCACCTTCGGCAAAAGAGGGCACGGGTGGTGGTCGTTGAGAAGCCACCAAAGCTACTTGTGCTGCAGACGTCCCAGCCAGCAAAGCAGTTCCGACACCCGCTACAATAGAACCAGCAATCAAACCAAAGCTACCTATCGACTGTGCCCACAAATTAGCTATACCAGTCGCCGTGCTTACTACAATATCGGCTATCTTTGCACCTTGATTTAATTTGAACATTTTCACTTCAATAGCATGTTTTTCAAGTTCAAATTTCTTTTTGTTGGCTAGTAGTTCTTGTTCTTTTTGTTTTTCGGTTTTCTTTATAGAGGCATCGGCTCGGGTCTTTATTTTTTGGGAGTCATTGGCATTCTTTTTCTCTCTCTCTAGTTGCAGTTCGTTATCTACTAAGGCTAAGTTTTGGGCTGTGAGTCCTTGTGCTTGTTGAATTGCAAGCTGAGCCTGATATTGTTCCTCATTTCTTTCCATGTCAAGCCTGAAAGCTTCATCTCTCTTAGCTAATTCCTCGAAGTTGTGGTCATCGACAAGCTGACTCGATTCATCCTGATATTTTCTTTGTGCTTCGAGTCTAGCATCGTATATAGCTTCTATTCTGTTCGATTCTAGTTGCATAGAAGTGTCTAGCTTATCGATTTCTAGTTGCATGAAGTCTGCGGCTACTGAGATGGCATTTTGAATCATGTCATTGAATCTTTCAATCATGCTGAATATAGCTCCCATCTTACCACTCCCAGCACCTTGAGGACTAGACTTCTTACTTCCCTTTGATCCTTTTGTTGCAGGGAGACTTTGTGCCCGAGATTTCTCAGCTTCTTCTTTTTCTTGTTTGTATTTTGCTTTTATGATATCAATTTCTTCTTTGGACTTAGCTCTTAGCAGTTCTATTCTTTCGTTGTGGTGCATCTCTAAGTCACTCATTGCAATATCGTATTGACTCTTTGCTTGTGCTCGAGCTTCCTCACCGCCTGCCAAGTAAGACATTGCAATTCGACCATAATAACCAGCCTTAAGAGCAAACTCTCTTATTTTTTTTACCATAGTTTCAATGACAATTGTAAATTCTGCTCTAAACTTAGCCACACTAACCCGAAACCTGTCCAAGAACCCAACGTCCGAACTCTTTAAACTACTCATGAAGTCTTTCCATTTTTCAGCTATCCACCCAAAGGCGTCTGCTACTGGCTTTATTTTAGCAAGTAAGTTTATGAAAATTCCTATAATGTAAGAAACTCCATCAAAAATAAGACGGTAAGCGACACCCCATACCGTGCCAATCATACCGAACATCGTGCCAAGCAGTTCAACCCCGACCGCCAGCACCTTGAAAGCGTCTCCTATTGCAGTCAGCACGATACGCATAGTCTGCCCTTCTCCATTGAACATCTGGAACAATCCAAAAGCCCTACTAAAAGAAGAGAAAAAACCTATAAAAGCATTCCATACAGCCTTGCCAAAAGCAAGCGACACATCTAGCACTCCGCTTAGCACAAGCCACAAATCTTTCATGACTTGTTCAAGAACATCATAGACCCTAATCATACCTTCTAAAATACCTGTAAAAGATGACACTGTCCCTTCACCTAACATAGCCCAGCTGTTCTGCATCTTACCAAGCAAGGTCGAAAAAAGTCCTCCGAAGGTTTTTGATTGTTTTTGCATGCCTTCAAAATATACACCACCTTCATCGGACATCGATTTAAAAGCCTTCTTGAATCTATCTTGTGTGAGCTTGCCCGCCCGTTGGAGAGCATAGACTCCCTCAGTAGTAGTGTTGTATTCTTTGGCTAGGGCTGATATTATTCCAACTCCCCGTTCGTTCAATTGATTTAAACTTTCTTGTTCAACGGTCGGCTTTGACAAACTCTTACCAACTACATTAGCTAAAGCAATTAAGTCATTGCCTGTTATAGCAGCTGCGTCGCCGACAGAAGTCAAAGTCGAAGATATATCGTCTGAAGCTATACCATAACCTTTTAAAAGTTTTGTAGCTTCGACCACGTTATTAGTCGAGAAGGGCGTGCGATTAGCAAATTCAACGGCATCTGTGAGAGCTTTGTTGCCTTTTTGAACGCTTCCAAAAAGAGCTTGAAAGGCTATTCGGGTCTTCTCCATTTGAGCCCCCACATTGAACAAAGATTTTACAGCCGCCACAGCTGCTACACCCAGCCCGACAGCACCCAAAGCAGGAAGCATAGAGCCAAGAGCCCCTTGCATGACTCCCAGCCCTTTACTAGTCTTAGCAGTAGCCCTGTTTATCTGTCCTAAGGAGCTTTCAGCTTTCTTAGCTCCCGTTTTCAGTCCGCCTACATCGGCGGTAAATTTAACTGATACAGCACCCGCTTCTAAAGCCACTTGAAGCCTCTCTGTTTGTTGCCTAATAGAGCCCGAAAATTAGCTAACTCTTGTTTTTCTTTGTCAGCTTTGGCTTGCTTAGTCCCATCTTTGTAAGGGTTTAAGTGGTTATATAAATTTTGCATGCTTTTTAAGTGTTGGTTGCGTGTCTCAAGTTCTTTTTTAGATTGTGGTAAGGTGAGCATACACATATCATGAAAGTTTTCAATCCTATTTTGAGCTCTGAAAGCTAAGCACGCCTGTATGTGAGCTTCATAGTCTCTACAATCTATACTATCAATCTCTATTTTACTATATCCACAGGAACGAAAGACAAGCTCCTCTAAAGTATCTAAGAAGAGCTTTTTTTTTCTTTAACCTCACTATACACTTCCATAAGACTTTTAAAAAGTCCCATCTGATCACCAAAAGTCATCTTAGTCGAGACAAATTTCTGAAAAGTCTCCTCTCCCAAAACAAGCAAAAGGAATTCCTCGACCTTATCTAGCATAGACACAGAAAAGCCTGCTAGTTTTTCTGTGTCTCCCGACTTCTCTGCTGCCG
>CAYMEP010000127.1:0-1911 GCA_964389695.1 uncultured Rhodobiaceae bacterium
CGTGGGCTCTTGGTTGAGGATCCGCGTCAGACGCACCACGGGATATTTTCGCTAATCCATGTTTTGACTCTGATGGTAGTGATGATTCAGTTTGTGTACCTTTTGCTACACAATGTCTCTCGAGAGGTATTGTAAATAATGATTTTTGTAGAAATGGTGATACGCCTACTGAAATAGCAAGAGACTGTTTTGATGGTAACGATGTTGATATGGTTGAAGCTGATTCATGCATAGATCTTAATGACTTGAATTGTATTATATTTGGTACAAATGCTAGGAATAGAGTAAATCCAACATTTATAGCTCAATGTAATCAGTTAACAGATGCGTGTCTTAAAAATCGTAATAATGCATCTTGTACCCCTTTTATTGACACTTGTCTCACAACGGCTGTTAAAACAACGAATGCTTGTGCGGGTAATGATGGTATAGAAGATGATTTCGAAAGTTGTGGTGCGGGTATTTTTGGTTCATGTCAAGGTATTGCGGATGCAGGTTGTTTTATTTACGGTACTGCACAATAAGGGGTGAGATTAATATTCGTTTTTGATGTTATGAACGCCAACATTATAAGGGAAGAAGTAAAGTGAAGAAGATTATAATACTATTGTTATTAGTGATAGCAGGTTACTACGGTTATCAAAAATGGGGGTCTAATACACAAAACCCTCAAATGTTATTAGAGCAGAATGGTGAAAACGCACCTCAACTTAAGGATGTATGTAATAATATTACAGATAAATGTTTGAAAGAGGCAGATGATAAGGCTTGTGTACCTTTTGCTACACAATGTCTTTCCACGGCAGTTAGGAATGATATTCCGTTTTGTAAGCAAAACTTTCTTATAAGCAGCTGTGGTAACATAGAAGAATTTGATCTAGGTGCAGCTGGTGCATGTGCGGCATTTGTGGAACAGAATTGTGTTGTTTATGGGACGGATGCAAAAAATAGAGCAAACCCAGAATTCGTAGCTAGATGTGATGAGATTACAGATAATTGTGTGAAAAATGGAGATATGGCATCTTGTCAGCCATTTATTAACACTTGCCTGGCTACAGCGGTGAAACCTAATATGGAATGCCAAAAGGGGATTATTATAGGTGTTGAGGCTTTACAATGTAAAGATGGCGTTGTTGGGTCATGTGTTAATCTTCAGAAAAAGAATTGTCTTATATATGGGAACTAATTAGACCTAATAATATAATGCAACAATGAGTAAAGAAATTAAATACAATAGATAAAGGAAAGAATAAAATGAAAAAGATTATATTATTACTGTTATTAATGGTTGCAGGTTACTATGGTTATAAAAACTGGGGACCCAATACTACTGACCAGATGGATAATTTAGGTGTTTCAAGCTCAAGATCACAATGTGATGATTTTGCAGATAGATGCTTCTTAAATAATGCAAGTCGTTCAGCGTCTCTCTGTGCTGACTTTATTAATAATTGTACTGATAGTAATGCTCTTGCAAATGTGCCTGATTGTCTAGATATAAGAAATCGAACAAATTTTGATGGTTGTGTAGATGGTGATATTGATGATTGTTTTGAGCTGAATAATAATATGTGTTTGACTTATGGCAGTAATGCAAGAAATTAATAATGTACTTGCGATGAAGTTATGAATATGAAAAATACGAATACAAGGGTTGATCTTGATTGTTCTGTATTTGAGTATGAGACGTGTCTGGATATCACATATCTAAATATTGTTAAGAAGAAACGTTTTTAACTCTGAGTAATGGGTGTATATCTTAAAAAAATTTATTAATTATCAAAAAGGCAGGGAGATAGGTATATCCCTGCCTTTTTTTATAAAGGTTTTAGATGGTTAAAATTCGTTTATTAGATGAAGGAACTGTGAATCGTATTGCTGCTGGCGAGGTGATAGAACGCCCGTTTAGTG
>CAYMEP010000127.1:1921-3591 GCA_964389695.1 uncultured Rhodobiaceae bacterium
TTGAAATCAGGCGGTAAAGAACTAATTATGATTACAGATAAGGGCATAGGTATGAGTGATTCTGACCTTTCCTTAGCGATTCAACGTAATGCGACTTCAAAATTACCAGATGGAGCAGGAGATAAGCTATTTCAAGTAAAAACTCTTGGGTTTAGAGGGGAAGCTTTACCATCTATAGGATCTGTTAGTAAAATGAGGATTACGTCTCGTATGGCAGGTGATGAGCATGCTTCTTCCCTTCATATACAATCTGGAAGAATTGAAGATACTATTCCAGCGGCAGGTAGTGTTGGTACACGAATTGAAGTTAAGGATTTGTTTTTTTCGATTCCTGCTCGGTTGAAATTTTTAAAAAGTGACCGTTCAGAAAATATAGCGATTAACGACGTCGTAAAACGTTTGGCGATGGCATATCCATTGGTTAGTTTTCAATTGATTTCTGAAGGGCGTAAGAGTTTTTCAGTGCAAGCCGAAGAGGAATGCGACCAAGAACAAGCAAAATTAAATCGGTTGTCCATGGTGATGGGACGTGAATTTGGAGAAAATGCAGTGTCTATTTCTGCTGAACGTGATGGCGTATCTTTATCTGGTTTTGCAGGCTTACCAACTTATAATAGAGCAACAGCACAGATGCAGTATTTATTTGTTAATGGGCGCCCTGTTAAAGATCGTTTGTTAAATGGAGCTGTACGTGCTGCGTATCAAGACTATTTAGCACGTGATCGACATCCAGCTGTGGCTTTATTTATTGAGCTGCAAGCTGGACAGGTTGATATTAATGTTCACCCTGCAAAATCAGAAGTACGTTTTAGAGATGCAAATGCTATTCGTTCAATGTTGATTGGTGCATTACGAGTGGGGCTTCGTGAGGGAGGACACCGTGCTTCTACGACGGTCGCAGAATCAACATTGAGTGCTTTTCAAACAGATCATGAAATAATAAAAGAAGTCAATAAACCAACTTTAAACCAATATCAGGGTCATTATACTCCAAAACCTAAAATACCTAATATTACACAGAAAATGAACGCAGAAAAATTGCAATCTGGGTTTACGAATTTATCTGGTGCTTCAGTATCTTCTCCTATGGAGCCTGTGCCCACAAAGTCTCAAGATATAGTAGAAGTAGAAATTGATGATTATCCTCTTGGTTTGGCACGAGCTCAATTACATGAGACTTATATTGTTGCACAAACAGTAGATGGATTAGTCATTGTTGATCAACATGCTGCACATGAAAGATTAGTATATGAGCGTATAAAAGTGCAATTAGCAGAAAATGGAATTGCAAGACAGGTTTTATTGATTCCTGATGTAGTGGAATTGGGTGAAGATTTGGCACAAAACTTGGTGTCTCGTATTGAAGAGTTTCTTGAATTAGGATTTGTTTTGGAGTCTTTTGGGGTTGGTACAGTTTTGGTACGAGAAGTGCCTGCCTTATTAGGTAATAGTGATGTACAAAAATTGATACGAGATTTAGCAGAAGAAATTAGTGATATAGGTGTTGGACTAGCGATTAAGGAACGTCTTGAAAGTATTTGTGGAACTTATGCTTGTCATAGTTCTATACGAGCAGGACGACGTTTAAATGGTGATGAAATGAATGCTTTGTTACGAGATATGGAAGCGACACCTCATTCTGGACAATGTAATCATGGTCGCCCTACTTA
>CAYMEP010000128.1:0-3577 GCA_964389695.1 uncultured Rhodobiaceae bacterium
ACGTAATTCTTTGCTCGTGCTGAATGACGGTCAGGCATACCAAAAAGAATATTCTCTGCAACAGTCAAATGCGGAAACAACGCATAATCTTGAAATAGAAACCCCACAGACCTTTTTTCAGGCGGGATATATACATTTTTCCCCGACACATAAGACCCATTAATAGAGACATCTCCTAATTGCGGTGTTTCAAACCCTGCGACGACACGTAAGGTCGTAGTTTTTCCTCCACCAGATGCCCCCAAAAGACATACCGTTTCGTCCTCATCAATATTTAAATTCAACCCTGACAGTATATTTTTTTGTCCGTAGCTATGATAAACATTTCTAATACTTAACATACTCATACCACTATACCCCTCTACTCAAAACACAAATACATTTTAGGAAATGGTATTATGTTCTTGCATAATATCATTCCAATCTTGCAACATTTTTTTATCTTCTTCACTACTTTTCTTATAGTGTTCTTGGTTAATATTTTTCTGTATTTTATGCAATTTATGCAACCTGTTTAAAGTGGTTTCATTCACAGTATCTATTTTTTCAGCTAACTTTTTCATTTCCTTCATGTCCGCATTACAATGTAAAATAATATCACAACCAGCTTCAAGTGCCTTATTCGCTGAAATATCAACAGAACCTTGTAAAGCTTGCATAGAAATATCATCACTCATTAAAACACCTTCAAACCCTATATTTTGGCGTATCTCCTTTACAACCTTTTTAGAACAAGTTGAAACTTCCTCTACATCAATAGTCTCAAATAATAAATGCCCCGTCATCGCCAGAGGAAGATTCTGACAAGTTCTAAAAGGTACAAAATCCATTTTACTTAATTCATCTATACTGTCTTTCACATAAGGTAATTCAATATGGCTATCGACTGCTCCTCTTCCATGTCCAGGAATGTGCTTTATGACGGGCAAACAACCTGCTTTCATAAGTCCTTGTGCAGCAGCAAGCCCTAATTGTGATACTTTTTCTGCACAATCACCATAAGAACGGTCTGCGATAATTTCACTCGTTATCTGAGTACTTATATCAAGACAGGGCATACAATTCACATTAATTCCTAATTTCATTAAATCTTTTGCAATAAGATACGCCCCAATATATGTTGCAATTTGTGCCTGTTCTCTATCCTTATCATATAAATCACCATAACATTTTGCTGCAGGATACTCTCTCATTAAAGGCGGCTTAATTCTTGCAACACGTCCACCTTCTTGATCTATTAGAATTGGCAAAAACTCTCTTTGCATTACATCACACAACTGTTGTGTTAGATTTTTAATCTGTAATGAGGTATCAATATTACGATCAAAAAGGATAAAACCCCAAGGCTGTACGTCTTCGAAAAAAGATATCTCTTCATCCGAAAGTTCCTTCCCTTTTACACCATAGATAAGAGGACGGATATGATGGTATTGACTATGCACTATTGTACTATTGTACGTAACAAACAGTCATGTCCTTTTTGTTTTAAAGTTTTACAAAAGAGACTTGCTTCTGCTTTTTTTGCAAAACCAGATACACCAAGTCTAAAGTACATACCTTTTCCTACAACATTCTTTTTTTGTACAACCGCGCCATATCCAGAAAATAACTTTGGATATTTTTTTGATAATAACTGATAGCTTTTTCGTGCCTGTTCAGATGTTCTAAACGATGCAACCTGTACAATATAATGAGCCACTTTAGGTGCGCCTTTAACAACAATAGGTTTTATAGGCACATTATTTTTTTGAAGTTTTTGTTTTTCCTTCGTTATTTTTGTGGTGGCTTTAACTTTAAGGTCTATTTTTTCTACACTCGGTTTCCGTGCACTATTTTTAGACGACAATAAAGTTTCCAACTCTCCTGTTACTGGTTTTTCAATTTTAGAATTTTTTGTTACAGTTTGTTTACCATCCATCATATTGTAAATATTTAGATTTCGTGTTTCTGGACGTTTTTTTACCTTATCTTCGGCCATAGGAACTAAGATAGGTTCTTGTTTAGGCATAATTATAGGAGGCAAAGACTTTTGGCCTTTTTTCACCCCTTCTTTATATGAAATAACACCAATAAAAATTGAAACTATAAGTAACAATACACCTACGGTTAAATATTTAATAATATTTACGGTAGGTTTATTTTCATCTATATCATAGCCAAAATATGCTTTTTGAGGTGTAGGAATAGCAATATCGTCTTCTATAACATTTTGACTTGTGTTATCAGAATTATTATTTTTATCTTTTTCAAGATCTTCTATTATTACAGACATAATTTACATTTCCTCCTCAGCCTCTATCCCTAGTATTTTCAATGCTGATTGAATAACAATCGCAACACATCGAATCATTTGGCATCTAGCAATTGTAGCATTTTTATTTTCTAAATAAAGAAATTTTAATTCTGGCTTTTCTTTACTCAAATTCCATAACATATGAAACTTTGTTGCTAAAGCTATAAGAAAGAACGTTATCCTATGTGGTTCATAATGTGAAGCGGCCTGTTCAACAATACGTGGAAACAGAGCACATTGCTTTAAGAGGTCTATTTCCGCATCATCCATTAATAAACTCAAATCAGCGTGTTTAATATCTTGTGCTTCGTCATATAAACCTTCTACTTTTGCTTTCTTTAACACAGAACAAATCCGTGCATGGGCATATTGCACGTAAAAAATTGGATTTTCTCGGCTTTTATCTTTAACTTGAGTAAAATCAAAATCAAGCAAAGCATCATTTTTACGTGTCAACATCATAAACCTAAGCGCCTGTTTACCGACCTCATCAACCACTTCCCGTAAGGTAATAAATTGCCCTGAACGTTTTGACATTTTAACAACTTCGCCATCTCTCATTAACTTTACCATCTGACAAAGTTTTACATCTAATTGTGCTTTATTGTCGGTAAGCGCAGCAACCGCCGCTTGCATACGCTTAATATAACCTCCATGGTCGGCTCCCCATACATTAATCATTTTATCAAAACCACGATTATATTTATCAAAATGATAGGCAATATCTGGCGCAAAATAAGTCCAACTTCCATCATGTTTCTTCAAACTTCGATCTTGATCATCCCCAAACTCTGTTGATTTGAATAAAGTTTGTATTTTATTTTCCCACCCCAGAGGAATAGGTTTTCCTTTTGGGGGAGGTAATTTTCCTTGATAAATCACCCCCATTTTTTCTAAAACACCTAATACCTGCTCTACTTGCCCTGTATGATGTATATATTTTTCTGAAACAAAATTATCATGCTGAATCCCCAATGCCATCAGGTCTTCTCTAATCATAACCATCATTTTATCAACAGCGGTTGTTTTTATAATATCATATTGTTGAGTTTGCGAAAACTGATACCATTTCTCTTGGTACTGTTCTTTGATTTCTTCACCCACAGGTTTCAGATATTCACCAGGATAAAGTCCTTCTGGTATAACTTCTATAGGTTTTCCGAATGCTTCATCAACACGTAACAAAACAGACTTTGTTAACACATCAATTTGTCCACCAGCATCATTAATATAATATTCACGTGTAACCTGATACCCAACATAATCTAACAACGTAGCAAGTAC
>CAYMEP010000129.1:0-3566 GCA_964389695.1 uncultured Rhodobiaceae bacterium
AAAAGAAAGGCGCTGCAAATAATACATAGCCCATTTCTTCCATAATAATGCTTTGTCCTAAACGTCCAAGACCAGCACCGCCATAGGCTTCCTCTATAGCAATCGATGTCATGCCTTGTTCACAAGCAAATTGTTTCCATGAGTCTAGGTCAAACCCTGTCTTTAATTCAGCAATTTTTTCTTGTTTTTGAGCATTGTCATCCCAGTCAGATAACCAGCCTTTAATGGTTTCACGTATCAAATGATGATCTTCATTAAAAGGATAGGGTGCAGACATTACACTTAACTCCCATATACCTTCTGTGCAGGCGGTGTAATTGAAACCAACTCTTCGATAACACCATGAAGCTCTTCTGCCTCATAACGAGACCCTTTATCTTTAACAGGACCTGTTTTCCATCCTTCGGCAATTGATAACCTACCACCAAAACTTTCAAAACAATGACCCGTAATATGTGAAGAATGTACACTACAAAGATACACAATCAGAGGGGCGACATTTGCAGGGTCAAATTTATCAAAACTACCATCTTCTGGAACTTTCATCATCTCCGCAAAAACTTCTTCTGTCATGCCTGTACGTCCTTGGGGAGCAACAGCATTGGCAGTAATCCCATAACGAGCTAATTCAGAAGCTTGATTCAAGGTAAGAGATAAAATACCTCCTTTTGCTGCAACATAATTGCTTTGTCCAACAGACCCTTGTAAACCAGCACCAGAACTCGTATTAATGAGCCTTGCTTGAACTTCTTTGCCAGACTTTACCTGTTCACGCCAATATTTTGCAGCATGAGAAGAAAGACAAAAATGTCCTTTTAGATGAACACGAATAACTTCGTCCCAATCATCTTCACTAAGAGATGTAAACATACGATCACGATTATTTCCTGCATTATTGACCACAGCCTCTAGTCCACCAAAATTCTCAATCGCCATTTTAACGATATCACCAGCGCTTGCATAATCTGTAATATTTCCTGTATTGCTAATGGCTTTGCCACCTGCGTCAGTAATTGTTTTGACGGTAGCATCGGCTGTCTCTTGATTGATATCATTAACAACAACATTTGCACCTTCTGCACCTAAAGAAAGGGCGTAGGAACGTCCTAGACCACTTCCAGCACCTGTGACAATAACCGTTCTATCTTGACAATAGTTTCCCATTTTATAACCTTTCAATAATTGTTACATTTGCTTGACCACCGCCTTCACACATTGTTTGTAACCCATAGCGTGCTTCACGACGTTCTAATTCATTCAGCAATGTTGACATTAATTTTGTTCCTGTTGCTCCCAAAGGGTGTCCAAGAGCAATCGCTCCACCATTTACATTGGTTTTTTCATGTGGATAGCCTGTTTCTTTTAACCATGCCATTGGTACAGAAGCAAATGCTTCATTAATTTCAACCAAATCAATATCTTCAAGTTTCATGCCAGATTTTTTCATCGCATATTCTGTCGCAGAAATAGGGGCGGTTAACATCCAAATTGGATCATCTGAACGAACACTCATATGATGGATTCTTGCACGTGGTTTAAGATTATAACGTTTCAAAGCTGTCTCTGAAACAAGCAATATTGCCGAAGAGGCATCACAAGTTTGACTGGAGACACCCGCATGAATTGAGCCACCTTCTTGTAGAGGGTTTAATGTTGCCATTTTTTCTAATGTTGAATCACGACGTACGGTTTCGTCCATCTCAAGTCCCATAAACGGAATGACTTCATTATCAAATCTGCCTTCATCAATGGCTTTTGCTGCACGCATATGACTTTCTAAAGAAAATATTTCCATTTCTTCACGAGAAAATTTCCATTTTTCTGCTATGATTTCTGCAGCATGGAATTGAGATACGGGTTGGTTTCCATATCGTTTTGTCCACCCTTCAGAACCTGAAAAAGGGTCTTTGAATCCTAAAGGTTCAGCACAAACCATTGCTGCTGAAATTGGAATTTTTGTCATTGTCTGCACACCACCAGCAATCACAACATCACTAACCCCTGACATAATCGCTTGTGCTGCAAAATGCACAGCTTGTTGAGAAGACCCACATTGACGATCAACCGTAACGCCTGGAACTCTATCATCAAGCCCAGCTGCCAACCAGCAAGACCGTGCTATATTCCCAGCAAGAGGACCAATCGCATCTAAACAACCAAATATGACATCATCATAATCTTCTTGCGGAATTTCATAACGTTCCACCAAAGATTTTAGAATGAATGCTCCTAAATCTGCTCCATGAACTTCTGCTAAGCTGCCTTTACGGCGACCTGTTGGGGTACGAATTGCATCAACAATATATGCGTCTGTCATTTTTTTCTCCTTAAAGTGATTATAAATTAGATTCTAAAACTTGTGGAAGGCCCTAAAATCGTATCATCTGCGAAAACATTCTGTTCTAATTGTTTCATATGATAATTTCTATCCCCCCATTCACCACATAGCCACCATGCTTTTTTCATAAATAAATGTAAAGCTGCTTCAAAAGTATATCCCATAGCACCGTGAATTTGAATTGCAATTTCTCCTGCCATCATTGCTGTATCAATCGCAGCAATCTGTGCTTGGTGAACTGCGTGTCCTCCTTGTAAAGCGGCAAGATGAATCATCGGACGGGTAAATTCAACTTGAGTATAGACGGTGGCTAATTGATGTTTTATCGCTTGAAATGAACCAATTGCTTTGCCAAATTGTTGTCGTTCTTTGGCATATTCCACAGAGAGGTCTATCATTCTTTGCGCCAATCCGCAAAGCTGTGCTGCATTTAAGACTGCACCACGTAATTCACATTCAGGACAGGATTGAGGCGTATCGCCTAAAGTCTTTACCTTGAACAGATTCTGCAAAGGGTCAACGCTATTCATAGAATCAATTGTTACATTATGTTTCTTAACTAACTCATGGTTATCATTGGTTGTTTTTATAAAATAATCACATTTATCAGCATCGGTGTTGCCTAATAGTTGCGGAGATAATATACCAATTTTAACCTCTCCTGTAATCACTTTAGACAAGATTTCATATTCTTCCATAGACTCCAACATAGGAACAATAACACCTGCTGTTTCTACAAAGTTTTCACAAAACCCGACATATCCTGCTGCTTCTGCAATGCCCGCCATTGTCGCAAGATCTTGCCCCATACCATCATGCTTGTCAGAGACCATAATACTAAACAACCCTAATTCGGCACAAGCTTGCCAAAGAGACTCTACAGATTTTCCTTCCAATAGAGACCGCATATACTCGATACTATGTTCACCATCAAAAAATGCTTTTGCTGCTTCTATGATATCTTGTTGATCTGTTGTAAATCGAAATTCCATATTTGCTCCTATTAACGAGGTAAACCAAGCACACGCTCAGCCAAAATATTACGTTGAATTTCATTTGTTCCTGCATAAATAGGACCTGCAAGACTAAACATATACCCATCTAACCAACGACCTTCATCGATTGAGTCCAGACCATCTTCTAAAGCAGCATAAGCCCCCATAATACTCATGGCCGTATGGTGTAGGTGCCGATCCATTTCTGACCAGAAAATCTTATTCGCACTCGC
>CAYMEP010000130.1:0-1312 GCA_964389695.1 uncultured Rhodobiaceae bacterium
TTCTTTGGCAATTGCTAAGGCAGCAGCAGATAGTCAAGATTTACCACTTTGGCGATATATTGGTGGTGCTCATGCTCGTGTTATGCCCGTGCCAATGATGAATATTTTAAATGGTGGTGCACATGCAGATAATTTAGTCGATATTCAAGAATTTATGATACAGCCAATTTCCGCAGGTTCTTTAACAGAAGCAGTTCGTATTGGAGCTGAAATTTTTCATAGTTTAAAAGATTTATTAAAACAAGACAATTTATCTGTATCAATTGGTGATGAGGGAGGATTCGCTCCTAATATATCATCCACGCAAGCTGCTTTAGATTATGTCATGAAAGCTATAGAAAAAGTAGGGTTGAAGCCAGGAAAAGACATTACATTGGCTTTAGATGTTGCCTCAACAGAGTTTTATAAAAATAATCAGTATATATTGGCTGGTGAAGGTAAAACTCTCAATGCCGAGCAGATGGTAAATTATTATGAAACACTTTGTAAGGATTATCCTATTACTTCAATAGAAGATGGTATGGCAGAAGATGATTGGGAAGGGTGGACAACCTTAACACAACGACTTGGAAATAAAGTTCAACTTGTCGGGGATGATTTATTTGTAACTAATGTTGAAAGACTTAAAAGAGGAATCGAAGAGTCTGTGGCAAATTCTATTTTGATAAAGGTGAATCAAATCGGTACGTTATCAGAAACTCTAAATGCAGTAGATATGGCACAAAGGTCTGGATATCAGGCGGTAATGTCACATCGTTCTGGTGAAACAGAAGATACTACTATTGCAGATTTAGCAGTAGCAACTAATTGTGGACAAATTAAAACAGGGTCATTGGCACGTTCTGATCGGTTGGCAAAGTATAATCAATTGATTCGTATTGAAGAAATGCTTGGAGATTCTGCTTGTTATGGAAATTCTTAGTAATATAGCTTTATCCTTGACATAACGAATCAGTATATGATTCTCTAGTAGGTATGATGTTGATTCGTTTTTTACCTTTTTCTTTTTTACGCCATGCTTTTATGTCTGAGCCGTTTCGTTTGCGTCATGTATTACTTTTTTTAGGACTTTTATTTATTGCGGGTTTTATCGTTCATTACGTGGTAGCAGGAGATAGAGGGTTAAAAAGAATACAACAATTAAAACGAGAATATATGATTGTAAAAAGTGACTGGGAAACGTCACAACTAAAAAACCAAATTCTTTTGAAGAATATTGAGCGCCTATCAAAAAAGACACTGGATTTAGATTATTTAGATGAACGTGTACGTATTGTCTTGGGTTTTGTTAAAAATGATGAGCAGGTGATTT
>CAYMEP010000130.1:1322-3563 GCA_964389695.1 uncultured Rhodobiaceae bacterium
ATCTAAATGAATCTTGATGTTTGGGTATTGTTAAGCTAAAATCCACCTGATAAATGAGGTGTTTCTTATGGTTGTTATCTTAGATAATTTGAGTGCTAAAAATAAATACCGTCACCCTGAAAAAATGCACCGAGAAGACAGTGTGTTAAAGCGGAAACCTGATTGGATTCGAGTCAAAGCACCTAATTCTCCTCTTTATAAGCAGACACGAGATATTATTAAAAAAAATAATCTAGTGACCGTATGTGAAGAGGCTTCGTGTCCTAATATCGGTGAATGTTGGTCAAAAAAACATGCTACAATGATGATTATGGGCAGTATCTGTACACGTGCGTGTAGTTTTTGTAATGTTGCGACTGGTTTGCCTCATGCCTTAAATCCAAAAGAACCAGAACAAGTAGCAGATGCAGTTTCTAAGTTAGGTTTGAATCATGTTGTTATTACCTCTGTAGATCGAGATGATTTGCCTGATGGGGGAGCACAACATTTTGCAGATACAATTACAGCAATACGAGAGGAGTCACCAAAAACGAGTATCGAGGTATTAACACCAGACTTCTTAAAAAAAGAGGGTGCATTAGAAGTAGTTATTGCTGCAAAACCAGATGTTTTTAATCATAATTTAGAAACTGTTCCTAGGCTTTATCTTTCTATACGTCCTGGAGCACGTTATTTTCAGTCATTATCTATTTTACAAAAGGCGAAAGAGATTGATTCTTCAGTATTTACAAAATCTGGTCTTATGGTTGGGTTAGGTGAGACGAAAGAAGAAATCATGCAAGTTATGGATGATATGCGTTGTGCTGATATTGATTTTTTAACCATAGGACAGTACTTGCAACCGAGTGTAAAACATGCAACATTGGAGCGTTATCTAGCTCCAGAGGAGTTCGATAACTTAACTGTTATAGCAAAAGCAAAGGGGTTTTTAATGGTGTCTATTTCTCCTTTTACACGTTCTTCACATCATGCTGGAGACGATTTTATAAAATTACAACAGGCACGAAAAAGGAAAAAATAATGGCGAAACTTCAACTAAATCATACAACTAAATACAGTGTTCAAGAAATATACGATATTCTTGCTGATATCGAAACTTATCCAGAATTTATGCCTAATATCACAAAGGTCAATATTATTGATAAAGAAGAGCAAGATGATGGTAGTCTAAAAATTACATTAGACCTCACAATCAATGGTAAAATGGTCAATGAAACACAAAGAAGTGACATTATTCTTCATCCAAAAGAATATACATTTTTTACTGAAAAAACAGGTGATGCTAATTCTCCATTAAAACGTATAGAGAATAAATGGAAATTAATTGAAACTGATTCAGGTTGTGAAATTGATTTCAATATTAATATTGAAATGAAAGTTGCTATGATTGAAATGATGGTTAAACCTATGATGGGTGGGTTCTTCAAAAAGGTTTTTGTTGCATTAGAAGAACGTGCTGATAGCGTATATGGTTAAAGAAATTTACTATTTACAGTGTTTCTAACTCTGTAAATAGTAAATCTAAACTAATTTCTATACATTTGAGTCTAATCTCATGGCGTTGCATTTTTTTTGGAAGGCGATGTAGTATTGTTTTTGTTCTTTTTTGTGAATAAAAAGAAAAATAAACTGTACCTATAGGTTTTTCTTTTATACCGCCTTCAGGACCTGCAATACCTGTAATAGAAAGTGTGAAGTCAGATTTACTTTGTATCTGAGTAGCTTCTGCCATTGCATGGGCTGTTTCTGCGCTGACAGCGCCGTAAGTATTTATGGTTTCATATGCAACACCAATTTGTTCTTTGGCAGAATTAGAATATGTTACAAAACTTGATATAAAAACAGAAGAAGAACCTGGTATCTCAGTTAAAAGAGCAGAGAGTAACCCTCCTGTACAAGATTCTGCTAAAGAAATTGTAATATTATGTTTTTGTGCCTTTTTTATTAATTTTTGTGCTTTATCCAATAAATAGAGAGAGAACATAATAGGTTATATATATAAGTTGAATATGAATAAAAGAAGTGCAGCAATTAACCCAGCTAAGACATCATCTAGCATAATACCATTTGCACCTTTTATGTTTTTATCTATCCAACCAATAGGAAAAGGTTTCCAGATATCAAGAATACGAAATAGTAAAAAGGCAAGTATGATTTGGTATATATCAAAAGAGTCTAAGGCGGATAGTGCAATCCATATGCCAATTGCTTCATCAATGACAATAGAGGATGGGTCTAAAT
>CAYMEP010000131.1:0-3558 GCA_964389695.1 uncultured Rhodobiaceae bacterium
ATTATTGATATTACGTTTTATAATTTCATTTTGAACATTATGGTACATTACTTGGTTTTCTTCCAGAGCGTATACCCTACGTACCATTTGCGCCATAATCAATGTCTGATACTTATATCCTGTTGAAGCATCTAATATTTTATTTTTTGAATTAAGTTCTAATTGGTCAATCATAAAGAGAGATAGCATTCGTTGTGTTATTCTTTTTTTGCTTTCATCTATAACATATTGTTTTTCCTCAACGGGGTAACACCCTATATTTTCAACAGCTTGTAACAAGTCAGAATTATTAAGTCCCAATTGACGAAACTCTAACCCTAATTGTGCATCTTCTTCATCCATTTTCAGCTGAGATATATGTTTGATGATTCATATAAGGTTGCAAAATTTTTGGAATCACAACACGACCGTCTTCTTCTATATAATTTTCTAGTATCGCCACCAATGTTCTACCAATAGCAAGTCCTGATCCATTTAAGGTATGTACAAATTCTGTTTGTTTTTCACCATGATGCCTCCAACGAGTATTCATACGTCTTGCTTGATAGTCCCCACAAACTGAACAACTTGAAATTTCTCTATAGGCATTTTGTCCAGGCAACCAAACTTCAATATCGTAAGTTTTTCGTGCCGAGAATCCTATGTCTCCTGCACATAAATTCATAACACGATACGGTAGTTCTAGTTTTTGCAAAATCATTTCAGCACAATTAGTCATTCTTTCTAATTCTTGTTCTGCGTCCTCTGCCGCAACAATTGATACCAATTCTACTTTAGAAAACTGGTGTTGCCTAATCATACCGCGAGTATCTTTTCCAGCAGACCCTGCTTCAGACCGAAAACATTGTGTAAGAGCTGTCATGCGTAAAGGGAGTTCTTCAGCAGAAATAATGTCTCCTTGATATAAGTTTGTTAATGTAACTTCAGCAGTAGGTATCAACCAAAGCCCTTCTTCTGTCTTAAAAAGGTCTTTTTCAAATTTCGGTAATTGTCCTGTTCCAAATAAACTTTCATCACGCACCAATACAGGTGCAGATATTTCTGTATATTGAAATTCATTCACATGAACATCAATCATAAAATTACCTAAGGCACGTTCTAATTGTGCTAACTGTCCTTGCAAAACAACAAACCTTGCTCCAGAAAGCTTTGCCGCTTTTTCAAAATTCATTAGACCTAACTCTTCACCAATCTCAAAATGTTGTTTTGTATTTTTAGTGTTTATGTTCCCATGTCTTCTTATTTCTATATTACCATTTTCATCATTTCCATCTGGAATTTCTGGGAAAGGTATATTAGGTATCGCTGCAAGGTATTGATTTAATTGATTGTGACTATTACGTTCTTGTTCTTCTCCTTGTTTAAGCTTATCCTTTAACTCAGAGACCTGAAGCATCATGTTTTCTGCTAATTCTTGTTCACCCTTGGCTTTAGCTTCTCCAATTTTTTTGGATTTTTCATTGCGTATTGTTTGAATCTCTTGACATTGCTGAATAGCGTCCCTTCTTAAACCATCTAATTCCAACGCTTTTTTTGAGATTGGTTCATGTCCTCTACGTTTCAAAGCGTCGTCTATAAAATCAGGGTTGTTTCTTATAAAATGAATATCAAGCATATGTTTTTTCCTAAGTGCGTTTTTTTTCTATCCAAGCAACTGCAAGTATAGAAAGTTCATACAATAATAAAATAGGGATACCAAGCCCCAGTTGACTGATTAAATCAGGCGGGGTGAGAAATGCTGCCATAATAAATATACCAATAATAGCATAACGTCTTTTACTTCTTAACATTTTGGCTGTCACCACACCCGTTTTTCCTAGAATAGTTAAAATAACAGGTAGTTGGAACGACAAGCCAAAAGCCAACATAAGCCCCATCAAGAAGCTTAAATACTCACTAACTCGATTCATCATCATAATATCTACCCCTTGAGGGTTAACTTGTTGCATACCTATAAAGAATTCCATAGCCAATGGTATAATCAGAAAGAAGACAAACCCTGCCCCAATAAAAAATAAAACTGGCGATGCAATTAAAAATGGATAAAGGACATTTTTTTCATTTTCATACAAACCTGGTGCAATAAATTGATACAGCTGAAACGCAACAATAGGAAACATAATAAAAAAGGACGCGAACAAGGATAGTTTCATTTGTGTAAACAAAAACTCATGTGGTGCTGTATAAATCAACTGCAAATCTTGTATTTGTCCTTGTGCCTTTTCATAAGGGTACAGTAACAACTGAAAAATGGTATCAGCAAAGCCGAAACACACAGCAAAGCCAAGCGCCAAAACAATAACAATAATCAAGACTCTACGGCGTAATTCATCCAAATGATTTATAAGTGATTCATGTTTTTTTGTTTGGTCTGTTTTCATCATGTCTCATGTTTTCATTACCCTCTTCTTCATCAAGAAACAGGTCAGGCATTACATGCTCCTCCGTTTCTGAGACAGCCATATCTTCTTGCACTTTATTCCAGCCATATTGGAGCTGTTGTCGAATATTTCGTATTTGTCCCATTATTTTACTGATATATCGAATGACTCTCGGAAACTCCTTTGGCCCAATAACCAATAAACCTACCAACATAATTAATATTATTTCTGCCCATCCAATATCAAACATATTTTTTCACCAGATATTAATGTTTTATCTCGTCATCGTTTTTTTGTGTTTCGACATCAATAACATCTGTTTTATTCATTCCTTTACGAAAACTTTGTATACCCTTCGCCATTTCACCCATTAGAGAAGAAATTCTTCCTTTTCCAAAAAGTAAAATTAACAATAAAACAATCAATAAAATTTGAGGTGCACCTAAAGACATAATATATCCATTTCACATTAGTAATTTATTTCATAATTAAAATACCATAACAGAATCAGGTGAAATATGGAATTTTTCTTTTCCTAAACGAGACATAAAACAATTTCCATAATTCTGGGTTTTCCACACCTCACCATTTTCTAATCTAATATCTAACACCCAATACCCTACCAAACATTTTGCTTTTATAATTTCAGCCTCAAAATTGATATGGTTTTTTGCTCCTTTTCCTATGATAATATCATGTTGACGTATAATAACATCAACAACTTTATCATCCCCCTCTGACACGAATTCTCCACAAGCTAGACGAATTTTTTGTTGTTTTCTCTGTCCTTTAATTTTATTTATATGCCCAAAATGTTCTGCCACTTCAACACATACAGGCGCTTGGTATACAAGCTCAGGGCGATCATTTTGTATGATAGAACCACCTTTCATAATAGCAACTCTATCTGCTATATACAAACCATCTTTGCCATCATGAGTAACAATCAAGCTTGCACTTCCTGTCTGCTTTAAAAAATCTGATGTCATATTTCGCATATTTTCACGTAAAGCCATATCAAGATGGGAGAATGGCTCATCCATAAGAATTAATTTAGGCTGTGGAGCAAAAGCTCGAGCTAAAGCAACTCTCTGCTGCTCTCCTCCTGATAAAGTTGCAGGATATTTTGCAAACGATGTAGGCATATCTATATATTTCAATAAGTGCATCACGTAAT
>CAYMEP010000132.1:0-3542 GCA_964389695.1 uncultured Rhodobiaceae bacterium
GTCTTCAACGGTAACAATTCCATGTCTCAACGTTAACCACGAAGGTGCGGTGGCATCATTTAATTTTAGATTGCTATAATTTAAATCATTACCATCCTCAATGTCAAAAAACAGTCGGTTACTTATATCCAAATTTGTTGTCACCGCATATTCAACTAATTGTGTTTCAAGGGCGAAGGTAATTGGCACTTCATTCTCATCTTGAACATTTACCGTTACTGTTGTCGTAATAGACTTAGCACCATCTGTAGCTTGGACAGTCAGTGTATATATTGATTTCGTTTCATAATCTAAACCTACACCAGAATAAGTGATTTCATTACCATTTAACGAAAATCCATCTGGAACACTACCAATCAACTCATAACTAACAAGGGTTTCATCGCTTGCGTTAACTGTTGAAATTTGACCCACCACACCATCAACAACATTTTCCAATAAAGTAAACTGATAAGCATGAGCTTCAAAAGAAAATTCATTAACAGGGTCAACCATAAAGTTTGCAGCTTCTTCAGACTCAAACACCACAAACCCATCACCAACATCACTAGCCCCTAACAACGCCTCCAACACTGTTTTATATACGCCATTCCCAACATCAACCATTGAGCTAACTCGTAAAACTGTAGCAGAAGAAACATCATAATTACTACTTCCACCAATTAATGTAAAAAAATCACCAACTGAGAAGCGTTGAGAAAATTTTATTTCAACTACGCTACCTGATTGAGTGGCCGACAGACTATCACCCGCTGTAAAACCAGGGGTGTTAAAATTGAATTTTAAGCCTTCCACATCTCCAAAAACACCATCGATAGAGATCGTAACAGAACCACCTCCAGAAATGTTATTGCCAGATTCATCACGCACATCAAAACTTTTAACGAAAGTAGACATATCTACCCCTAAGGCTGACTCGTCAACCAACACAAATGTATCTTTACCACGCTCAAAGTTAGTAATAGTGTCACCACCATCAGAAGCAACATAATTAGTATCAGTTTTAGAATTAAACCTATTAACTACGATATCTTTGCCATCACCTAACAGGATGTCATCTGCATCATAGCCACCAGCAATAACACTCCCTCCCGATCCGGTACTGATATCATCATTTCCAAGGCCCCCACGAATCACCAAGGCTTCCGAAGAAGTAGACTGATTCAATACGTCATCACCCAAAGTTCCATCAATTCTGTCACTGCCATGAATCTCAACCGTTACAACTTGTTCAATAGTGCCACCACCACTAGCTGTGATTTTTACAGAAAACGAATCTAGCAACGTTTCACCCGACCCAAGAACATTAACCGCACCTGCATCTTGATGAGTAGAATACACCCAATAACCATTATCATCTATTCCAACAGTTCCATATTTAGGGTTTGACACAATGAAATAATCTTCAACAGTACCTGAAGAAACACTGACGACTAACTGCCCATCAACACCACTTAACGTATTTTTAAAAACAAGCGCAGTAAGATCACTTGACGCATCGACAGCTGGTAGAATTATTCCCGTATTTTCTACCAACGTTAAAGTAAAGTCATTAGACTGTGTCAAGAAACCATCGCTCACCACAACTGTGACTTTGTAAACACCCTCAACAGATTGGTCAGTAATAGAAAATCTTCCATCCACATAACTAAACCAACTGGGCGGAGCCACATCATCTAAAGTCACAGTATAAGTTAAGTTATCTTTTTCTGGATCAACGAAACTACCAACAGGTAGTAAGAAAATAGCACTATCACCCGCAAAGAACTCTTGATTTACAAGCTCAGACTCTACATTTAATTCATTTACATCAGTAACATTAATCTTTACCTCCGCTAACCCAACAGCCCCCCCTATAGACGCTTCAACAACAAACAGAGAAGAAAAGTTTTCATAATCCACACCAGCACCAGCATAAACAATCTCACCTGTCACATTGTCAATAACAAAGCCTCTTTCTGAAAGAACACCACCTTGGAAAGAATAGCTAACCTGGTCATTTTGCAAAGTGTTTGCAGCAACAACCCCCAAATAAATAGGCGAGGCTTCTGCCGTTTGATTTTCTTCAAGTACAAACGTATATGTCTTTTGTTCAAAAACGGGTGGTGGCAAAATAGAATCCACATAGAAGCTTCCCATCTCAGCTTCTGAACTATACAAATCGAATCCATCAAACGAATCGGCATGACCAAGCAAATACTCAAACACTGTCATTTGCTGACCATCAAAAGTCACAACCTTAGAAGGGTCGAGCACAATCAAAGTAGAAAGGTCATAATTATCAACACCTCCCAAAGCTTCCCTAACTTCATCTGTCACTTCAATAGCTTCATCAAAATTAATTGCGACCGAGGCCCCAGCATTAGCAGCACCCACAGAACCATCCAAAGTCCCAGAAGAGGAAAATAACAACACAACCCCCTCTATACCGTCTAACGTAACTACAATTTGCAAACTTGCCTTTGGGTCAATTATATTTCCATTTGCATCCGCCTTTGAGTACCCAAGGTTATTAGCAAAACTTTGCGCCGTCTCTGTAGACCCTTCAGCTTGGTCAACAAAAACGATTTTATCAACACCACGCTTAAACCTATTTACAACATCCGCACCATCAACAGCTTGGTATCTCGTTGCATCAGCACTACTATAACGGTACACGACAGTATCCGCCCCTGCACCAAGTGTGATTATATCCTTATCATACCCTCCCGCAACAATATCTCCAGCATCACCAGCCCCAATAATATCTTTACCCAAACCACCACGAATCACTTGCGAGTCAGAAACAGAGAAAACAGGCAATTCTGCGGCAATCATTCTTAAGAAAGGCGTCACAAAAGAAACAGAAAATGGATTCTGAGCATCCGGCTCATTCAGGACAGTTTGCTCAACATTATTACTATCTAACGTTACCGTTTCATACCCTATAGAGGCTTTAAACTCATCATACTGTAGAATTTCTCCATCACCTATCTGATAATAAAAATTACTTGACTTTGGAGTGTTAATTTTTATTTCAGCACCCGTTTCAAGCAGCAAAGTATAGGATCTATAAAATGCGAAAAATCCATTATCTATAGAATCTTCAATAACCCCAACGATAACAACACCAGAGTCAAAAACAAACAAACTACTCCCCAAGCTATCCTCAATATTTACATCACCATATTGATATCTTGTTATAACATACGTATCATCGCCACCAGCCCCATTAACATCGAGAGAAAAATCCACACCAAAGCTCAACACATCCCCTACCGACGATGCAGCTCGAAGGAACTCTCCCCTCGGAGCAGAATCTATCACCGGAACCAGCGCATAATGATCAACAAAAAACTTATTGTCTGCATCTGGAGCATGAAGGGTACTTTGCGCAATATTGTTTTCGTCAAGCTCTACCGTTTCATAACCTATAAGGTCTTTTAATCCATCATATTGCAGGATATCACCGTCACCCACTTGATAACGAACTTTACTTGATTTTGGGGTGTTAATTTTTATTTCAGCACCCGTTTCAAGCAGCAAAGTATAGGATCTATAAA
>CAYMEP010000133.1:0-3520 GCA_964389695.1 uncultured Rhodobiaceae bacterium
AAAACGCACCGCAAGCTCGTCGCTTTTTGTCACTCCGTCGCAGGACTTCGTCCTAACTCAAGTCTCCGTTAGTCTCAGCCAGCGCAGCGTTAGTTTCCGTCACGTTTCTTCTTCGCTTCAACGCTCGGGGCACTTTCCGAAAGGCTTGCCCTTTTCCCGCTTGGCATAGTGCGAATATGTACATCTTGCTGCGGATAGGGAAAGTCGATTCCCGCCTGCTTGAACTTGCGCCATATCGAAAAGAGCAACTCGCTACGCGGCTGAAAGATGTTTAAATCGATCCGCTCGAACCAAAACCGCAGCTCGAAATGCACGGCACTGTCGCCGAAGTCCGTGAGAAAACAGAAGGGCTGAGGCTGCTTGGCGATACCTTCGAGCTCGTTTGCCGCCTCCAGCATGAGCTTCTGCGCCAGCTCCAAGTCGCTGTCGTACGAGACGCCTATCTTGACAATCCATCTTGCACGCTTGTGCGAGTATGTCCAGTTGATGACTCGCTTCGAGATGAGCTCCTCGTTGGGTATGAAGATCTCTTTTCCGTCAAAGGTTTCGACCAGCGTATAGCGCGCCTGCGTCTTCTTGATGGCGCCCCAGCTGCCGTCCTCCAGCTCGACGATGTCTTCCGGCTTCAAAGTCTCCTCCATCAGCATGATGATGCCGCTGATGAAGTTGGCGGCAATACGCTGAATGCCGAAGCCGATTCCAATGCCGAGCGCGCCGCCGAAGACCGCCAAGGAGGTCAGAGGCACGCCGATAATGTTCAACAGCCACAGCGAAAAGATGACATAGAGAAAAATTTGAAAAAACTTTATCACCAAAGAGCGCAACGAAGGACGGATGAAACTGGCGCGTTCGATGTTGTCTTCGGCAATCTGAAGAATCTTTTTCGCTCCCCAGTACAGGATGACGGCGATGAACAGCGATTTGACGATGCGATAAAAGGATATCGAGACCGTGCCGAAATGAAAAGTCCAACCGTCCAACACGCGCGCAAAATCATCCAAAAGCGCGTGGTTGAGCAACACGCAGAAAGGAAAGACGACGAACAGAATCAACCATATCGCCATCGCACGGCGCAACAAAAGCAAGAAAATATGAGCGAAAATCCAAGCGAACAGAAAGTTCTGCGTATAGAAAAACGCCTGACTTTCCATGTGCAAAACATTGGCTGCGAAAGGACGCAGCAACACCAAAGAGAATGTCATGAGCAAGACAGGCAAAATTTTGAAGCAACGGAAGAGAAAATCTTTGTTGAAAAAATTGCCCAGCCGCCTTACGATGACTCTGGTGCGCAGTTGCAAAATTTTTCCCATGACGAACGAACCCGCCAACACACCGCAAAGCAACATCGCTTCGGGTAAGGTCGTCTCCAATTCGGGCAAGAGCGTCTTGGCGACGCGTATGAGAATCTCTTCTAGCATGGTTCCCCATTCTAACCTTTTTGCCGACATTCTGTCGTCCTATCTTGTCTCAAAAAATTTTGTGCCACACAAAAATTATTTCTGGAAACATTTCTGCGCGCATCTCTGACATGCTGCGCTCCCTTTGAGTTTTTCCGTCGTTTGCCCTCGTGCCTTCTGCTCTTGTTTCTTCCGAACGTGTTCTGATCACCGGCGGCGCAGGCTACATCGGCAGCCACGCCGTGCTGGCGTTCCTCGATGCGGGTTATGAGGTTGCCGTTCTCGACGACTTGTCGAATGTCCAGCAAAACCTGCTGCCCGACTCCGTCGAGTGCCATGTGGGCGATTTGCGCGACCCTGTCTTTCTTCGACAGACATTCGACAGGATTTCTCCTTCCGGCGTGCTGCACTTTGCCGGCGCGGTCGTCGTGCCAGAATCCTTCGCGCGTCCCTTGACCTACTACAGCCGCAACAGCTACGGGACCTTGCGTCTTTTGGGCGAGATCTGTCGCCGCTCGATCGACAAGCTGGTCTTTTCCTCAACGGCTGCCGTCTACGGCGTGTCTTGCGATGGCGCGATCGACGAGGAATCTCCTCTGCTGCCGATCAACCCTTACGGACAATCGAAGCTTTTCTCCGAGAAGATCATCCAAGACGCCGCCGCCGCAAGCCCTTCGCACAAGCCTCTTGGCACCGCGATTTTGCGCTACTTCAATGTCGCGGGCGCCGATGCGAAGCTGCGCACAGGACAGCAGGGCAAAAACGCTACGCACTTGGTGAAACGCCTTACGCAAACTCTGACAGGACAGCAACCGCATCTGAGCGTTTTCGGCACAAACCTCGACACTGCCGACGGCAGCTGCGTTCGCGATTATATCCATGTGTCCGATCTCGTCGATCTGCACTTGCGCGCCTACCGCCGCTTGGAAGCCGATCCCGCGCCGCTGTTGTTCAACTGCGGTTATGGGAAGGGTACCTCTGTGCTCTCTATGGTGGCTTGCGCCGAAAAGGTATCGGGTCGCTCGGTGCCCGTCGTCGCAGGCGCGCCGCGCGAGGGCGATCCCGCCAGCCTGGTCGCCGACACCAGCCGACTCAGAAGTCTCTTTCCCGATTGGAAACCCGTAGAAAACCCTCTACAGACGATCCTGACCTCCGCTCTCGCTTGGGAGCAGCACGCGCTTGCGCGAGGCTTGCTACCCGCCGCAAGTCAGGAGCCGTTGTCGAAGTAGGTTTTCAGATAACCAAAAACACCTTTCATGTTATGGTTCATACCGTACAAGACCAGCAGGCTACGATCGAACCATCGCGAAGTTTCGCGATTCTGCGTGGCGACAACCCTTGTGCGGCTGTTGCCGAGCGATTCCAGACGGAATTCCGTCGTCGTGCGGCTGTTGCGCAAAGGCGAGAACTCTTCAAAGACGACTCGCGAAGGCTCTTGTGTCGAGACGCGTTCGAATTGGCTGAGCTTGCCGTATTTCGTCTGCGCCTCCCATTGTAAAGCGCCATTTCTGTCGCGTGTCGAGACTTGAGAAAGCACCCAGTTCGTCTGAATCTGGCTACGAGAATTCACATCCAGCAACGCCTGCCAAACCTCTCGTTGGGAGTAGGGAAGCTCGATCTGCCCTTGGCTACGATGGGTTGGTTGTGAGACGATGCCCAAGATCACAAAGCTGCCGAGAACCGTCGCCGCCAAAAAGACAACAACCATAAAGGAGCTGAGCATCAGGTGATGATGTTTGTTTTCTATTGCCATGTAAGCCATCTCTGTTGTACCTCTTGTTGCACTCCCTCCGATGGGTACATTTCCCCCCATTCTCCCATCCCTCCTGCGGGAAAGGTTATTTTATTTTTCCTTTTCAAGCGAATCACTTTTTTGTGATAAGTTTTCCCTTTTTGTTCTCTTTTGTTCTCTTTTGTTCTGTTTTTGCTTTTGACCTGTCTTTGACTTACCTTGAAGCTTGTCTGAGGCTATTTGCGATGGCGATCTCTCTGCTTGACGCTCGTTGCGTCATGCCATAAGAGATAAGAAGGCTTTTTGAAAAATCGTGTCTAGGTTTTATGTTGAGGTCTCGTGCGGTGGCTGTAGCTCAGTTGGTTAGAGCGCCTGATTGTGGTTCAGGAGG
>CAYMEP010000134.1:0-3510 GCA_964389695.1 uncultured Rhodobiaceae bacterium
ATCATACTCTCAATGGCGTATGAATAATAAAAATTGGAACGAGTTAGTGGAGTTAGTGGAGTTAGTGGTAGAGCAACATTGAATCAACGACAACGAGTGTATCAATCTTTCCCTTTTAAATGACTAGATTCTGCAAACCCGTTGCTCTCCATATGGTATCTGATACTAAGAGAAGGCTGGTATCAAACACATCAACGTCAACAAGCAGAGCATTGACTTGTTAATCTGAGCTAGCCAATTCAAGAAACGCAGAAAACTACTCATAGCGTTTCTGGCCGTAAAGGGAGAGCACTCAATGCCAGTCTGATGTGTGGAGAATTTTCATTGAGTTTCCAATGTGTTTTGAGCTTTTACAGAAGGTTACTCAGTCTCACCGATACTTTGAAGGAAGGCATCATATTGAGCAGGATCATTATCCTTGATTTTTTTCAAAATGAAATTTGCTGTGGTTTTCATTTCTGGAACATCAATAGGTGAAACACTTCGCTCAACTATGCCTGATAAATGAGAGAATTCATGATTGATACGATCTGTGACTGCTGTGGCGAATGCGTCATCATTGAAAAAACGCGCCAATTTATTATCTTTCTCCACTGCATTGGGGTATTTATAGTACAAAAATGCCTCGAGAAACTTTCGAGCATTATTCCCAAAGTTGTAGTAGCAATCATGATTCTCCTCACACTCGATCTGGGCGTGGGCACATTTGTAAATTTGATGAAACAGGAAATTGAACTCTGTGACGTAGTCTTTCATATATCGAGGCATCAATGCAATGTCACTGACTTGATCCTTTCGTGTGATAATCATGAAGTATTGGGAGTTGGTTTTGTTTCCCGCACCGGGAAGTCGCTTCAGATATTTTAAAAAATCCAAGTTGTGAGTTGAAATAAACAGCTGTTTAAAACGATACTGTTCCTCGTCATCTTTAGATTTCTCAGGTGTTGCAATCTTTTCATTGATAAGGCTGTAAACAAAGAAGATATGGTTTGCATCGAGACTGGAAATAGGATCATCAATCCAGATGATCGGTTGATTACCTTTAGTTTCTATGTCTTCAAGTGTGGCCATGAAGTAACAGAAAGCAATCAAGCTGCATTCTCCTTCACTGAGGTGGAGTGCTTTTTTGTTGTTTCGAGTTACTTCAAAACGGTATCCAGATGATGCATCATACGGAGTTTCTTCAATGGCTTTGAGTGAGATAAACTGGTGACCGAAGAAATTATTCAGATAGTCGTTGACTCGGTTAGCACCCTTGCTTTCATCTTTTAACTGAGCCTTCAATTCAGCGATCCCTTTTTGTTTTGCATCAACTTTTTCTTTTATGGCAGTTTGATCCTTATCTGCTTCGTTCTTTACGTTTTTCAATAAATCAATGTTTGTGAGTTTGTCTTTATATTTTATGTCTTTCATGAATGTATAAACATCATGGCGGCGGAGAATCTCACGAGCTTCCGATTGTTTGGTGCTCATCGAAGTTGTAAGATCGTTTGATGCGTTTCTGAGTTCCTCAAGCGCATTCCTAACTTTATTTAAATCTTCTTCAATCGAATCTGGTGTATCAAATTCGAAAGGTTTAAAAATATCATTTTTTCGTTTTTCGACCTGTTCTTTTATGGAGTCCAAGTTTGCATTGTAAGATGTTGATAGGGTCGATAATTGTTTCTCTAGCGCAGTCAAGTCAGGTGTAAACTTAGAGTGAAAATCCGAGGTATTGATTTTCAGTAGATTCTCAAATCGAGATCGCTCCTGTTCAATCGATCCAAGAAAATTGTTCAATGCTTGACGAAGATCTTCAGATTCTTGATTAAAATGCTTATCTAGCTTCTCCCATAAATCTTCGGGCAGGTCATTACCACAAAAACCACATGTGTCTCGATTCTTCTCTTCGTGATGTTTTCGTCCTTCTCTCACCCATTGTGTCAATATTGCGTCATTGAGTAAATCTTGAATTGGTTCAGATGTTTGAATTTTTTTTCCGATTAGCTCTTTAGCATCTGAAGCGATCGTAGAGTATTGAAGGGTAAAAGAATTGAATTCTTGGATCGTTTTTTTCTTTTCTTCTTTGAGTAGGATATGAAATTCGCTTGCTTGTTCTTTGGTGCATGGGGAATAGGACTTGTCGGAGACAGCCTTGATGTCTTCTTTTAATTTGGGGACATTGTAGGTATGTTTTTTAAACAATGTATTGTGTTTGATTCCAGTTTGTTCATTATTGGCTTTATGCTTCAGTTGATCTTCTAATTCCTTGTTTTGCTTGTTGTAGCGATTGTTATCATTTTCAAATTGTTTTTTTGCAGCAAAATATTGTCCGATTAATCCAGTTGCATTGTCATCACTCCCGAGTTCGGCTTCATGCTTTTCAATATCATTTTTGATTCTGGTATTATCTTCGCCTAAGATTGCAAACGATTTGATTGATTGTGTATCATCAATGATAAATTGAAGATTTTCTTTGACAAAATCTTTGTTGAAGACTCGGATTAATTGGTTATGCGTCTTTAACGAATCTTGTGTTAGATCGTCTGAATTCTCCAAGTTTAATTTAAATTCAGAAGACTCATATTCTTTTGAAATTTCCCCTGTTTCAAAGGCTCTAAAAATTCGTGAGAGAGTTGTTTTCCCAGAGTAATTCCGGCCATAAAGAATGTTGATTTTTTTAAACTCAGCATCCTGCACAGAGGATTTCCATTGAAAGTCCTGAAAGACTGCCATGTTTTTAATCGAATTAATTTTCTTTATCATACCGTGTCTCTCATTGATCCAATAAATTCCTTCTTCAATTGGTGGAGGTGTCGGGAATCGAACCCGAGTCCGAAGATCGTTCTAAGTTAGCATTTACATGTGTATCCGTTGATTTGAAATTCGTAAGCCAAGAACGGGCAGCGGCACCCTTTGCTTGGAAACTAACATATCCTATGAGTTCGCATCATGACCAATATGTGCTGTCATGATACTAGCCTGATTATCGGCGGTATCTTCTCACCTCCAGGCAAAGCCAAGAGATACCGTCACCGCTTATAGTTAAGCAGCGAGAGCAAAAGCATTATCGTCTGCATTTGCGTTTTTGCCCGTTTTTACGTGGCCACGGGCGCCACGACATGAAGCTAAAATGTCCTTATCTCCGTCGAAGCCGGTTCACCCCCCATAATCATAGAAAACATAAAACATCACTCACCATTGAGTGATGCTTCTTTACCATTTATATAAAAATTGAATGTCGTGCAAGTCCTATTTTTCATCTTAGGCCATTGGTATGACATAAAAAGCAGCCATTTATGAATGACGGCGGTGTTTTAAGGCTCTCTCTATGGCGCGTGCGTCTTCAGATTGACGTTTCGCATCACGTTTTTCAAATTGTCGTTTTCCGATGCCTAACCCTAATTTTATTTTGATTTTTCCATGATGGAGATAAATCGATAAGGGGATTAACGAATAGCCGCGTTGTTCTGTGTGGATGGCAATCTTTTTGATTTCTGTTTTATGCAGAAGTAATTTGCGTAGTCGTGT
>CAYMEP010000135.1:0-3502 GCA_964389695.1 uncultured Rhodobiaceae bacterium
GCATATTAATGAGTTTACCTTCCTCATTATTTTGTTCGAAAATGATTGTGACGTTATGTTGTTGAGCAAATTCTTTACATTGAAGATGTATATCTTCTAACGTCAATGTGCCATAAATATCTGGTTCTCTTTCTCCCAGTAGATTTAGGTTCGGACCATTGAGTATATAAAATGTTTTATTATTTTTAATCATGCAGGTAACCTAGCATAAATATATAAAAAATAAACTTTATATAATACTTGTCAAATATAGATAAATGATTTTATTTTGGTAAGAAAATAGGGAGTAAAGAAGTGGATTTAATTATCAATGGAGAAAAGAAGTATTTTGATAAGTCTGTAACGCTTATTGATTTATTATCTTCGTATGATTTACCTTCAAATAAGGTAGCGATTGAGCATAATTTAGAGATTGTTCCTAAGTCTGCTTATAAAAACTGGGTTTTAAGAGATGGTGATAAATTAGAGATCGTACATTTTATTGGAGGAGGTTAATATGTTGGAAGATAAACCATTTGTAATTGCAGGAAAAAAATTCACCTCAAGATTGATTATTGGTACAGGTAAATATAAGGATTATGCAGAGAATGCTGCTGCAGCAGAGGCTGCAAAAGTAGAAATTATTACGGTGGCGATGAGACGTGTGAATTTATCTGACCCTAAACAACCGATGCTGGTGGATTATTTAGACCAAAAAAAATATACTTATTTACCAAATACTGCAGGGTGTTTTACAGGAGAAGATGCTGTACGCACTTTGCGTTTAGCACGCGAGGCTGGAGGGTGGAATTTAGTAAAACTGGAAGTTCTAGGAGATAAAAAAACACTTTACCCTAATATGGTGGAGACTTTAAGTGCTGCAGAACTACTTTTGAAAGATGGTTTTGAGGTGATGGTTTATTGTAATGATGACCCTATTATGGCTAAGCTGCTAGAAGATATGGGATGTTGCGCGATTATGCCTTTAGGTGCACCTATAGGTTCAGGTCTTGGAATTCAGAATGCCGTTAATTTACAATTAATTATAGAACAATCTAGTATACCTGTCTTAATTGATGCAGGTGTTGGGACCGCTTCAGATGTTACTATTGCTATGGAATTAGGTTGTGATGCAGTTTTGTTGAATACTGCGATTGCAGAAGCACGAAACCCAGTTTTGATGGCAGAGGCTATGCACCATGCTGCGGTTGCAGGACGACAAGCGTATCTTGCAGGAAGAATGGAAAAGAAAAACTATGCTTCAGCGAGTTCTCCTTTAAATGGGTTGATTTAAAGGAGAACTGTTAAAGGTAATTTTTATTGTTTACGACGAACTTTACTTACGATTTCATTAATTTGTTTGTAAGGTAATGCGCCTGGATATAGTGTATCACCTATAATCAATGCAGGTGTTCCAGAGACACCAACAAGCTGTCCTAGTGCATTGACTTCATTCAAATATTTTGTAAATTCTTTATCATTAGATTTGTTTTGAAGTTCTGATGGATTGATACCTAATTTTTTCAAGGTTTTGTTAATAAGTGATTGGCTTAAACGTTTTCTGCTTGTTAAAATAGTTTCATGAAATTCAAGATATTTACCATGTTCTTTGGCAATTAAAGCAGCTTGTGCTGCTTGCCAAGATAGTTTACCTAAAATTGGGTATTCTTTTAAAATAACTCGAACATCCTTATTCTTTTTACTTATTCTTTTAAGTGTAGGAAATACACGTTTACAATAACCACAGCCATAATCAAAAAATTCAACAATTGTAATTTTTGCATTTGGATTCCCCATTACGTAGTCCCGTGGATCATTAATTAATTTATCTTTATGTGCGAGTAAATTCTTTTTTATTTGGGCTTTTGCCACGATTGCACCATATGCTTGCGCATTTTCCATAATCTCTATAACAACTTCTGGATTAGTCATAAGGTAATTTTTTATGTGTTTATTTAAGTCTACAGGCTTATTTTTTTGACTATATACAATATGATTTTGGGAGGGTGTTGCTCCACATGACATAATTGACGTTGCTGATAGTACTATAATGGAAAGAAAAGTTATAAATTTCATTATTTATCCTTTTTTTGGTTGGTGATATCTTTGGCTCTTATCCATTGTATACTATACTTTTTAAATAATTTCAAAGCTCTATATGCATGGTTTTTTGCTCGCTGAATATTATTGTAAATATAAAAATATTCAGCGGTTGCTAATTCAGCATTGCCTATATCATGGGTTTGGCTGTATGCAATCGCTAATTGGTAATAAAACGAAGCATTCTTTGGGTCTAATGTTAAAGCTTTTTTTAGGATAGAAATGGCTTCTTGGGTTGTTTTAGAGTTTTCTTGTGCTATTTTTGCCTTTGCTAGATTATATAATAAAAGGCTTTGCATTGGAGCAAGTGTTACACTGTTCTGGTAATGTATAATGCTTTTGTCAACTTCTCCTGCTTCAAATAAAATTTGTCCTTTAAATTCATGAAAATAAGGATTGTTAGGGTCTAATTTGATGAGTTTATTAACTAATTCAATACTTTTATTTTTATGTCCTTGTTTATAATAGGCAATAGATTTTGATAATATTCCAGCATCACTATGATTATTATGAAACCTCTGCAATGTAATTTGAGGATTGTTTAAAAAAGCATTTATTTTGGTTTGTACCATATGGTGCCGTTTTTTGAGTTTATTTGTGTCGCTTATGAAGGGGATTAGGCTCTTTTCTATATTGGCATTTAGTATGCTAATGCGGTTTTGCGATAGGGGGTGAGATTGTTGGTAAGGGTCAACTTTTCTATCTCTTGAGACCTCATTAATGTTAAGTCGTTGTAATATTTGTCTTAGTCCCTCCATAGATTGTTGAGATTTATTTAGAAAATCTATGGCTTTTAAATCTGCTTCTGTTTCTTGATGACGACTATAACGTAAAATTTTTTGTTGAATAATATGTTGTCCGCCAGCAAGAATGCCTAGTGCCGCATCAGGTTGTCCTGCAACTATTGCACCGACGCTTAGTAGGGTATTAACGATATGACTTTTTTTGAGTGAATTTATATTTTGTGACCTATATTGTAGATGTCCGGCAGATAAATGTCCTATTTCATGAGCAATGACCCCAATGAGAGCATTGGGGGTGTCTGCTGTTAGGATCAATCCTGTATGAAGAAACAAATTATTCTCAGGTGAAACAAAAGCGTTGATTCTAGGATCAATAACAATATGAATTTTAACTTGTGTGGGAGATATTTTCGCAACCTTAAGCAAGGGGGCAGTGTATTCTTTGAGTAAGGACTCTATTTCAGCATCACGCAATAATTGTATTTTATGTTCTTTTGCAAAAGAAGAAAATGTTATGAAGAAAAAAATATATATAATGACAATTTGTAAAATCGACCTTCTCAATACAATTATCCTAACTATATATCATTATTTTTTGTATCTTACCTTTGCCACCATCCAGAGCGTTTTGGTTTTGTTTCTTTCTTAGCATCTTCTGTGGTCTCTAGAGGAGGCTTGGG
>CAYMEP010000136.1:0-3495 GCA_964389695.1 uncultured Rhodobiaceae bacterium
GGTAGATACATCCACACCTGATAAAAAAGAGGTAATCAAATAAAATGAATGTTTTAGATAGCATTTTAAGATTTCATATTTTATTTCCAACTCTTTCAAGTTTTGAAATTGTTGTAGGGCAGACAAAAATAGAAAATATTAATGTTGAAATTGTGTATAATGAACTGTTTTTTAACTATAAAAATAGGGATTTGATTTGAGACAGTGGGAATACAGCACACTATAATTTCAACACAACTTGAACAGAATTTAATATTAGACTTAATAAAGTTTTAGAAAGTGATTTTTCAAATGTTGATATTGTTAAAAGTGATGGAGGAATAACAGAATATGAGGAGGTTGGTTATTCTACTCCTGAAATTGTGGATGGAATTAATACTGCTTTTCCTGCTGGGAGATTAACCCAAAAAACCAGTGAGGCAAAAGATATAGATAATGAAACAATTTTAACAAAAGCAGGCAAACAAGAATTAATAAAAAGAAGCATAAATAACATTTGAGGACAATTTTTTTGTTCAATAAATATTAGTGATTTGTGTAAAACTCAAAATGGAGGTGATTGTTATGAGTAATGAAAATTGTAAAACTAGCATTGTTGAAGATGTAGCAAGTAATGATTTAGAGATAAATGAAAATAAAGAAAATATAGAATTAAATAAAATAAATATAGAAACAAATACATCAAATATAGCAAATATAGCAAACATCCAAAGCATTAATAGTGATAAGGTTATTGATACAACTGGTTCAAAACCAAATGATGGTATTAACCCAATTTTAAAACAAGTTGAAACAAATAAAAATGATATAGGTAATATTTCATTATCTAAATTAAACTCCCCAAATGGACAAACTGATATAGAAGCAAATGATGCTTATGGTTCTATTATATCTGGGGAGGGTAGAGCAGTTATTAAAGACAGTAGTGTTTTTTTACAAAATGGAAGAGGTGGAATTGAGGTAGAAGATGATAGTGTGAGGTTGGGTATGGGAGACCCAAGTGGATTTACATCACACATAAAATTATTTACTGACCATAATAATAATGATTATTTAACTGCTGAGATTGAAGCACAACATATAAACTTAAATGGGTTAGTTAATTTTGATAGCAACCCAACTGCTCATAACTTTTTGAGTTTACAACACCCAACAATTCCTAATCACTTAGTGAATTTAGATTTTTTAGAAAGTGAACTAGAAAAAACAGTAAACAAACAAAGTGGTTATTATAACAACACAACAAATAATACAACTAATCATTTTAGAATTGAATATAACACAACTCTTGCTACACAAGTTTTAGTGTTTTACACATTAGTAGGTCTTAATAGGACTAATACTAGTCCTATTAAAGGTGATAAAAGGGTTCATGAGGGAGGGGCAACAGGTATAAATAAGGCAAGAAAGAGTTTTCAATATGTATGTGAAATTGATGGTGATTGGGGGGATGCTAAAAGAATTGATATGGATAACCAACATCAATTTACACCAGACTGATATGTAAAAGAATTAATAAGTAATATCAACCCCTTATATTCTGATACTTCTGATATTGATATTGAGGCAAGGGGAGGTTATGGTGTTAGTGTTTATGGGGATAATAATGTAAGCATTACAGCACAGGAAACTTTGATTTTGAGTGGTTCTAGGGTTGAGATAACAGACTTTGCTCTTTATCATGGTGATATTTACCATGAGAAAAACATTACAACAAAAGCATATGTGGATAGTGCTGTATTTAAAAAATTTGAAGAATTAAATAAAAAGATTGAAACACTAGAAAAAAAATTAAATAAGAAAAAAAGATTTAAATTTTGAGGTAAAAAATAATGGAATTATTAATATGGTTAATAGCAACAGTACTGTCTGTAATTTTAGGTTTTTTAATATGACTTGAAAAAACAGCAAAGTCCATTCTTAAAGAATACAAAAAAGAGAGTAATAAGTGAAAAAAAGAACATAGTGAAAAGTTAGAAGATGTTGTGAAAGAGATTAAAGAATTTAAAAATGAGAGGAAAAAATAATGGGAGTAAAAATATGAACACCCATTAAAAGAGTTGATTATAACAACTATGATACTAAGCAGTTTCCCAGTACAAGATATGATTTGAAAGGAATACATTATAATTATAATAATGTAGACCCTTTTGTTTCTAATTTAACACCAACATATCAAAGTAGATATGACCTTTCTTTTACTTTGGAAAATGTGGACAAAAACACAGATAGTTTTTTAATTGAGGACAATGGAGTAGTTAAACACTATTTTGTTATCCCAAACACAACAATTATTAATAATAATATCTCAACAAAATTTACAGTTTCAGAAGACTTATGATTTAACTATTTTAAAGAGAGTGATTTTAAAGCATTATCTAATGAAAAGCAACATATTAAGGATATATCAACAACAGACTATTTTGAAGATAGTTTTAAGAATTACCAACAAATAGAAGAAAATATTATGAAAGTAAAAGGGTTTAATAAAATATTACCTTTTAGAAAACAACAAATAAATAGAATAGAGGGGGATAATCCTTTATGGATTTATGTATTTGAAGCAGTCTCAACTGGGGTTGGTGTAAACCTTAAACCAAGACTTGATGGTGATGGTTCTGTGATATGAGTAGATTTGCCTGTTAAAAATACAGTTAGTAATGGTTTTATACAAACAACAAATTTAGATAATACACAACCTCAACAATTCTATTTTAAAGGACAATATGAACAAAGCATTACAGGAGATTATACTTTTATTGATAGATATTTAGAGATAGGACAAATATATAGGTCTACATTATATCAAGGTATAGCAAATGGTGTACAGATATATGACTATATTGAGTTAAGGGTTTATAAACATAGTGATAACAATTATTATTTAGAGGAAAAGATTGTTAAAGAAGTTAGTAGTTCACCATTTGAGTATACATTTTTGAAAAGGAGATATACCAAAGAAAGAATTACATTAACTTTAAAAGGGGTAGTACACAATGTGTATGTAGCACCATATAACTCATTAAATATAATACACTATGGAGGGGGTAATACACAAGTGAGAGAGATTAATGCCCATTCTATGTTAGACTATTTTAAAAATGAAGCAAACATTGAAAAGATAGCAATATCAACCTATAACCCAGTTTTTTTTAATTATACAGGGGTTAATAAGGACTTAGAACTTAGTGTTTCATATGCTAAATTATTTGAGCAAGAAAATTTTTTACAACTATTAAGAATGGATTATGATTTATTAAAAGATAAAAATACTTTCATTATCCCAAACCCCCTTAGAAATATAAAAGAACCAATAAAAACTCATATAGAATTATCAAAATTAACATTAGAGGTTGAAAATAGTTATAAATTTGATATCCCACAACAGTTTTATAATAAGTCTGAATTTGAATTAGAATTACAAACAGCACCCTCATATGATGATTTTAATGAAAAATGGGTTTTAAATGTTTATGAAAATTACAACCCAATATT
>CAYMEP010000137.1:0-3484 GCA_964389695.1 uncultured Rhodobiaceae bacterium
GCCACTGTGTGTGTGTGTGTGTGTGTGTGTGTGTGTGTGTGTGTGTGTGTGTGTGAACTTGATATTCCTGAGGTCATGCCTAGTCGATATCTGGTGAACCTGGGAACTCATCCTCTCAACAAGTTCCTAGACATGATGCCTTTTGAGAATTCCATACAGACAATTAGTAGTTTCGGGTATTTAGGAGGTGTCGATAGATATTATTAATCATATTTACTAACGAAATATACTAGGGATTCAAATATAATTAGACACAACTTTGTACACAGATAAACTACAGGAATACAACTAAATAATGGTCCGATAAGTAAAATTAACCCAGTGTAAGAAAAACCGGGCGCTAAAATTCGGCCGAACCAATATAGGAATCTATATCCAAGAATCTGTTGCATTTGTACCGCCATATTTGGAAATTTGGTCCTTAGAACATACCAAGAATACCTGATAAAAACATCTCCAATATAACTAACCAGGGCCGGCGCCACCAGTATGGTTGGTACGGTTTTAACCGGACCCCTTTTCAATTGGGGTATTACCGTACTAATATTTGACAACACACTAATATTTCTATTAGAAACAGGGGCGTAGACTTGGGATTAAGATTGACAGAGCCTTTGGGGAAAAATGAATTATTGGTAGGGCCCTTGAGGACAATTTGTAGATGATTAATGGGAGGGACCAAATTATTGGCAGACCATGGCCCTACCTACACTACTGTTGCCCACGCCTATAAGAAATAGTACTAAAAGTGTGTATCCATATCCGAAAATGATGACGTCACCGGTACTATTCGTCCAGGTTCAGTCGGACCACTTTTAAAACCGAACGCCGGGCCTGCTGACACAAATATTATGTTGTACATTCGAGAGTGAGTAATAATATTCTTCAACTACAAGTATTATTGATGTAATCTTTACAGATACAATGCAGAGATAGTACTTCTAAATAATTATTACGTATGTGTGTTTTTGTGTGTGAATTGTGTGAGGATAGTGAGTGTGGTAGTGAGGGAAGTAAGTGTGGTAGTGAGGGAAGTGTATGTGTTAGTGAGGAAAGTAAGTAGGAGGCGAAACTAATAGAGAAAGCAATTAATTACTGTATATCGTCGTTCATTATGAACACAGAGAAGATACACTTCCTTGCGCTCCGCGGCTGCGGACATTTCGTAATACTTGCATGACAAACTAAGTACAGGCGACAACCATTAATTTGAACTGTCACGGGAAAAGTTCTTTGATAGAATTAGTGAAAGTTCGAATTATCGGACGAAATTTATTAGTATAGATACCTTGAGGAGCGCACACCAGGTCACAATACTTCACCATACGAAGGAATGAGTCACGTTAACTGACAAAGTATGGTGTCAGTGGTTGCCCATACTTAGGATCAATGGAGGTCAGATCGAGGACCTCCCCATTGACCTCAACCGTCTGTAGAGGCTGACTTGCAATGAACCTGTGGAGTTCTTGACTCACTTGGTCACTCATTATATAAGACTAATTGAGAGAGAGAGAGAGAGAGAAAGATATGAGTTGTAAAAATAGTCATATTATTATAATATCAGAACACTTCTAAATATAACCTATTCAACTTATGGCATCCCTCTATTGGAAGCTAAATTTTTGTGTTAACTATTTTCTGGATTCCAGCGAAACCCTCGTTAAAACGAATAACAGCCAAACTTGCACCTAAATTCATTAAACTAAGCTAAACGGGCTTAACCTTACTAACATGGTTCCAGAACACCCATGCAAGTTTTCATTTAAGTTGGATGTATTCCCACCCATTATCTAAAAATCTGAAGTATAATATGGAGCTAATATTTCTAAGATACGATCTTTACACATTGTACTAATACATTTAGGAAGCAATGGAGTTGGTTTTCCCAAAGCTACGGCCCTATTATGTTGGCAGAAGGAACTCACATCCACCTGGCAATACTTATGCATTTCAACGCCGTTTTCGTCGTTCGCCGCCAAATGGAAAATTATACCCAACAGAGCTTCGCGAAAATTATCTATACTACCACCAACATGACGCTTAATGATATAGCAGTACAAACTTGAAATTTTGTCTATCATACTATTTATTAGGCAACAACTCTATTTCTTTACTATCAGAGCAAATATCATGCCACCAGCTATCTCTACCCTTTTACATCTTACGCCCTCTGAGAATGGCTGTGGATCGATCTGCAAGCATATGGTATTCAAATTTTCAGGGACGAGCCCCCTCCCCCACTTTTGTAGCAAGAACTTTTTAAAACTCCTCTTTCCCTTTCCAACTTGCGGTGGATGGTCGTAGGCAAATAGAATCCTCCACCACCCCTGTAAGGTTTAGCACATTTGTCTGAAATATTTCACTTTTCGTACTTTTTTCGTGAGGAAAATACCTTGGAGCAATTATAAGAAGTTTACCCGTTTCATCCGAAACTTTGATAGAACGAGCATTAGAGTCATAATTATAGATCTTTTCGTAACTCGGAGATTTGAGCTGAAACAATCCATTTTTGAAGAAAACCGAAGGTTACATTGAAGGCAAATCGTTCGAATTCATTCCTCAGGTCTTTCAAAGTAATGACGAAGATACAGAGTTGGCCCGATAAGTAGAGAAAGAGTGCACCGTTCCGCCTGTAGGGAGTGAGCTGGCTAGATAAGTAGTGAGAAAGTGCTCGGTTTCGCCTGTAGGGACTGAGCTGGCCCGATAAGTGGTGAGAGTTGTTGAGGGGGAGAGTTGTTGGGGGGAAAGTTGTTGGGGAGAGAGAGAGAGAGAGAGAGAGCTACCTCTAACGATTTAGAAGGTAGAGGCACGAGAAGAGGGTCAGGCCTGAACAGGCACACAATGCCATTCAAAACTTTGTCTGGGTTCTGTCCCTCTTCAGCTCCGAATCACGAAAGGCCAGCTGGCGGAGCAGGAATACCTCATTTTCCTGAGACAAGTTGAGCTCAGTCCGAGCCTATGCCAGGGCTGTGAGCTGGACCCCTACCTCCATCCTTGCACGGTCTCTTTCTCCTAAAAATAGTTGCACTGTTTATGCAGTGTATGTAGTGGTTATATTAGTTTACTTACTCTTGTATCTATAGCGATTCGTTAAGAGCACCCTCGTCCAGTGCTGCTCAGTTTCTGTGCGCTGTACTGCAATTGGGAGGGTCTTTACATTTGCCTCCGTCTGGAGGACAAGTTCCAGGTACGTTGAATACGAGGTCATCTATGAAGTGACTATGTAACGGAATACAGTGCAACAGCGATTGGACATACTTACCTCAAGTGTTTGAATATGATATAATATCAATAATGAAAAGGTGAAAGGATATAAGAAATTTTATTTGTTAACTTATATACCTGAGATCTTCCTTCTTGGGAGATTTAGCACCAAAACTAATCTCATCTCTATCGTAATTGTTGAAATTTGTTCCTATATCTATTATATGAATTAAGAATAATTATTATGTAATTTTATAACAACTATTAGTGAAGCTTATTT
>CAYMEP010000138.1:0-3471 GCA_964389695.1 uncultured Rhodobiaceae bacterium
GTGCGGCACAGATGCCCCCTATCCTAATATCATAGATAAGCTTCACCAACTTGTCAAACTCCCCGCTAGTGACGTCATCAATGAGGATCTTGATTATATTTTTATTTTTTATACCGTTCAGATGATGCTCGGCCTTGTAAGCATATTTCTGTATTCCACTTACCCATGGAGAGAGTGGATCGAACTGAAAAAATAGAGATTCTTTCGGGTCATAATATACCTTGCCGCTGTGGGGGCCTTTGTTATCTATCTTCTCTTTAGGAACGTATGAGGTACAAATGGCCATCAAAGCACAAAACACCATCTTCCTGATATCAAAATAGAGAGCAGGGTATTGCACGCGAAAAGCTAGGAGGCTACTATCCTCAATCTCTCCAGGAAGATCCTGTGCTTTCTGGGCTCCTTCTATCAGGCAATAGTCAAGCATCGAAAACTTCTGCCGACCTCCTAGACAAGTAAAATGACTGTGCAATAATTGTTCGCCATCCTTCCACATATCGCGCAACGATGACTCGTCATCCACCCACTTTAGGATTCTCCGTATATTTGCTTCCATAAATGAATACTGCCTATTTTTGGAAACGGTACCAGACACCATGGGACGCAACATCAACAAACGTTTCGCTTCCTGCACAGAGAAATATTTTAGACACCGGGTCGTTTGGCAAAGAAATGACTCGACACTGCATTGGAGTGGAGCAGTTAGCCGTTCAGAATTTATAATCTTCCACACCATTGCATGGTGTTGTCGCGACAAGGGAGAATGCGATTCTATGCGAAAATTGCCGGCCAATACCATAGATGTTTGCTCATAGGCTATCGTTTCATATTGGGAACAACAATCTGCGGACAAGGGAAGCAAACACCTGGTTGCCCCCAAAGTTTCTGGAAACTTTGGGGGCATGCCTCTACCGTCGTCGTCTACGTTTGCCAAAGATACTAGAGGAGCTTCCCATTTCGTTGAAATATGATTATGGAAATCATCCATGTCCCTCCCCAACAAGAAATGACAAAACTTGCCTTCACGGTCCTTATTTTCTATTATCTGGAAAGTCCGTATTCTTGGGAGGCGACGGCTATCATAAATACGCACCCACCTGCGCGGATCGGTAGAGGAATACTCTGATGCACAGGAAAGCGAATCTCCTGCCGGCATACCTAAGGCAATACCAGAGAGCTCTTCGTATGCTTTTTGGTGGAGTGCGGTATTTTCATCTGCCTTGGTTGTATCATGTAATAATTCACGGTATCTTTCAAGCCCTGTACCCTGCAATAGATAGAAAGATTTGGGAAGAAGGAACTCGGCATAACTCAATGAGGAGAGGTTTTGCATAGTGGTTCCTTTCGCCAACGGAATAACTTTATTCTGGTATAGAGCATCTGTTTTCTCCACTTTTTCTAACATCCTCGCTTTGTTTTCCTCCGTCATCGGTTCATATGTCTGGCTGCGTGCCAAATAGAAATAGGCCTCAAAACTTTTCGGGTCCTCACCTATAGCATACTCAAAGCAATTCTGAGCCTCGGGATAATCTCCACGTACAAGATAGAAGCGCCCAACCATACAGTGAAAACTAGCTTTGTCAGGACCATTCACGTCCTTGGCATCCTCTAGTCTTTTCCGCAACTCATCTATCGCCGTTACAGAGGCACGCCCTTGGCACAAAAGTATTTCTGTCTCATAAAGAATATTACTCGTACTGCCCACACTGCCCTGTGCCAGAGGCTTGATCCCACAAGCTTGCAAAGATTGCGACACTTTTTCTTCCATACAAGTTGGCACATATTCCCGATGTTTTTGAAAAAGCTCGCCCAACAAACGCCAATATTTTTGTGAGCATCCGTGCATTTCCCTATACAAAAAGTGCCACGCCAGACCCCAGTGATGCTTGTGGAAAAACAGCTTGCCAAGATAAAAACGAACCTTTATCGCCCGTGGCGTACTTCGCAGACCTCGCTCTGCACCTTCTAAAAGGTGCATGGCATCCACTTTAGCAGTACCAAACCAGCCCTTTAACACCATCTTACCCAAATAATAACTGGCTTCACTGTATTTGGTTGTTTCCGTTTCGTCATCTACATATTTTTTATGGAGTGTCTTATAAATGGTTCCCACTTTCTCACCAGCCAGCACTTGCTGTGCGTACTCCAGAAGCATGGATGCTCCCTGCGTGTCGTGTTTGTCTTTGCATTGTTCAAGATGTTTTATAGCTTTCAATAATTTGTCCTTCTCCGCGGTGGGTTGGCTCTTCTGTAGTCCTCTCTCGAGATATGTTTTGCCCAGAAAATAGTTTGCATCCCCAGTTGGGTTATCACCCATGGACGCAGCCTTCTGATACAGGTTCCAACCTTCCTTTACACAGACTTGGCTAGAACCAACACTAGTGGGCACTCCCTCCATGTACATGTGTCCAAGTGCTATCAGTGAAGAGACATAAACAGGTCCCTCTAAATTTTGATTCTCGCATTGTTCAACTACGTCCTGTAGTGTACGGAATGCCTCCAAGCGTGACTCAACTGATTGCTGTGGCACCTTCAGTTTCTGAAGCACCAGCTTTAGTTCGGTCTCAAGCGTCGAGGCGACGGTGGCTTTCCTTTTGTCAATTTGTGTGTCATCAACATTAATGATGGAGTTTTTCTTAATGGATGTTAGATGCTGTATATCTGTATGGCCTTGTAGGGGTTGGTTCTGCGAAGAGGGCATTGAGGGAATGCTACCCGAAGGAAAAGAGGATGATGCTAGCGGGTTATTTATGGCCATAGTAGTGTTGTTTACGTCTACCACAATTAGAGAGCGTGCATAACCGCCCCACCGATGGCAAACGGGGAACGAGTGCCCAACCCATCTCTAAAGGCACAGCAGGGAATAAGTGCTCCATTCTACCACCACAAACCAATAGACCTCAAGTACCAACGTCCTAATTTGTGAGGGAAAGTTGTCATGTTACCTTCCTCGGTTACAACATGTTTTACTGTGACAGCACCCAATGCCCTAGTGTAGGGTTGTGTCGGTGTCAGAATCCCTTTTGGCATCAACCCAAAATGAATGTATCCTATAGGCTGGCCGTAAGGTGGATCTCCTTGACTAGCAAAAATCGTTGTGGCCCAAACAACCCCTACCTTTCACAAAGTGCTCGCCTTTCACAAAGTGCTCGTTGCATGTTTTTTCCGGTTGCATACCAATGTACCGATTTCTCACCGGGTCCAGCCCGCCTTCCCTCCAGCGTATACAAGTGCCTCAGACGTTCTTTGCGAAGAAAAAAAGGTGCCCTCTTGTTCTGTGAAACAAGCCACAGAAGTGCCTCTTTTCTAAAAATTATAGACAATATCAAGCAGCGACTACGAGAACTTCTGTCCATCCCAGCAGACTATTCTGTTCTTCTTTGCCATACCGGCTCACGTGCTCAATATGCTGCGGTCGCACTGAATTTTTCTACACCAGTAGGCATCGGCAACTATATCTGCAGTGGCTAC
>CAYMEP010000139.1:0-3462 GCA_964389695.1 uncultured Rhodobiaceae bacterium
GATGCTGGTAATGATTATAGAATTGAAGTTATTGCGACAGATTCTGGTGGTGTTGGAAACAACCTATTGAATGTTACCAATAGCTTTAATCTGAATTTGACCAATGGCATTCCCCCCGTGATTACTGGATCACCTTATAGTTTCACTTTAGAAGAAAATGATACAAGTGAACATTTTGGTACTATCACAGCCACTGATAGTGATAATGATGATAGTTTGATTGCCTTCTCTCTTGTTCCTGTAGGTACTATCCCTGTTCCAGATGGTTTTAGAATAACGACTTCTGGTATTTTTAGTTATAATGGTGCAGGGGTTAATCGTGAGTCTCTTCCAGAAGATGGGATTATTACAGTTCGTGTTCAAGCTTTATCCGACAGTCTTGCAACAACGGCAGATATAAAAGTGATGGTGAATGATGCCGATGAATTTAACCCTATGTTTACAAATATAAATGATTTTACCATAAGTGCTAATAGTTTAAGTATAGATGAAACTGCAGTAAGTAAAACATTTACAGAAGACTTTTCTGCAACAGATGAAGATAGTGATGATAGTACGATTACCTATAGTATTTCTGGATTAACAGGGTTATCCATTTCATCTACGGGTGTTGTTAGTTATAGTGGGTCTGCCTTGGATCAGGATGGATCTAATCCAGTAACGAGTTATAATATTACTGTGACAGCTACCTCTAATGGTAAGAGCGCAACAAAAGATGCAGTTCTGAATATCAATGCTGTGGATGAGTTTAGTCCTGTGTTTACGGATACAAGGGATCTTACCATAGCTCCTGGTAACTTGAGTATAGATGAGGATAAGTATATTAAAGTATTTAGTGCAGACCTTACTGCAACAGATGCTGATTTTACTAATAATACTATTGTTTATGACCTATATTCTACTTTGACAGGTTTATCAATTTCATCTACGGGTGTTGTTAGCTATAATGGTGATCCATTGGATCAGGATATAGCTAATCCAGTAACGAGCTATAGTTTTACTGTTACGGCTACCTCTAATGGTGTAAGCACTACGAAAGAGGCAGCTCTAAAAGTGAATGCTGTGGATGATAATAGTCCTATATTTAACATTAGTACGAATTATACGTTAAGTGCGAATAGATTGAATATAGATGAAACTGAGATAAGTAAAACATTTACAGAGGACTTTTCAGCAACAGATCCTGATTCTCCTAATAGTGCTATTACCTATAGTCTTTCCTCTACTTTGACAGGTTTATCAATTTCCTCTGCGGGTGTTGTTAGTTATAGTGGGGTAGCCTTGGATCAGGATATAGCTAATCCAGTAACGAGTTATGATCTTACTGTTACGGCTACCTTTAATGGCAAAAGCACTACAAAAGATGCAGTTCTGGACGTCACTGCTGTGGATGATACTGACCCAGTTTTTGGGAATACTTCTACCGTTAATTTGTCTATCTTTGAAAATGAGGATTATAAACATTTGTCATCTGCTTTTCTTGCGACGGATGTAGATAGTAATGATAATGCGATTATCTATACTTTTTCTAGTAATGTGCCTTCTGGGATTTCTTTTTATGATGGTACTAAGATAAGGTATTCTGGTAGTGGCTTTGATGCAGAAAATATATCCAGTTACTCTTTTGATGTTATTGCAACCTCTAATGGTAGAACGGCTACAAAGTCTGTCGTTCTGAGTATTACTGACCGTGATGAGTATCTTCCAAGTTTTGATTCAACAACTATTGCGGCAGCAGCAAGCTTAAGTATTGATGAGAATGAAGATGGTAGTGGGACTGCTGTCACTATTTTGACTCCCATAGCAACAGATGCTGATATAAATTCGGAAACAATCAGTTATAGTTTAATGGATAATTCATTTTCAGATTTTAGAGTTATTGATGGTAAGCTTCAGTATACAGGCACAGGGCTTGATATAGATGCTACAGGTGCTGCTACGAGTTATGATTTTCAGTTAAAAGCGACTTCTGGTGCTAGCGTAGTTGTAATGTTAGTGACAGTTGACGTTAATGCTGTGGATGAATTTGACCCTATATTTATGAATCCTGATGTTGTACTCAACTTTAACATAGATGAAAGTTCTACAGACAAGACTTTTTCAACTAACTTTTTAGCAACAGATGCTGATTATTCTGATACTGTTACCTATAGTATTTCCTCTGCTTTGACAGGTTTATCAGTTTCATCTGCTGGTGTTCTTAGTTATAGTGGGGTTGCCTTGGATCAGGATATAGCTAATCCAGTAACGAGTTATAATCTTACTGTTACGGCTACCTCTAATGGTAAGACGATTTCTAAAAACGGGATTCTAACAGTAAAAGTGGTGGATGATGATCCTGTATTTAGTTCACTTAGCTTGGATATACTTGATATGTTAAGCATTGATGAAAATGTTCTATTAAAAGATTTTGGTACTATCACAGCCACTGATGATGATGATGATAGTGGAATTACTTATAACTTGTCTGGTGGTAGTGTGCCCTCAGAAATTTCTATTGGTGCTTCTAGCGGTGTTTTGAATTATACAAGCACAACAGGCTTTGATACAGAGATATCTGGTGCTGTAGATAGTTATAGTTTCTATGTAAACGCTACTTCAGATGGTCAAACAGTGTCAAAACTTGTAACTTTGGTGATTAATGATATCGATGAATTTAGTCCTTTATTTAATAATAGTAATGATTATACATCAGATAGCTACAGTTTGAGTATAAATGAGAATGCTATTAGTAAGGTTTTTTTAGAAGACTTTTCTGCAACAGATTCTGATTCTACTAATAATACTGTTACCTATAGTCTTTCTTCTACTTTGACAGGTTTATCTATTTCTTCTGCTGGAGTTGTTAGCTATAGTGGGTCTGCTTTGGATCAGGATATAGTTAATCCAGTAACGAGTTATAATATTACTGTGACAGCGATCTCCAATGGCAAGACAACTACAAAAGATGCAATTCTGAATGTTACTGCTGTAGATGATATACCAATATTTGATTCATCTGCGCCTTCTACATTAAGCATTGAGGAAAATGATACGAGTAAAAACTTTGGTAATTTTATTGCGACAGATGATGATGATAATGATAATAAAATTACCTATAGTCTATCTAGTGATGCACCTACAGGTCTCACTATCGATAATTTTAGTGGTAATTTAATTTATACAGGTTCAGGGCTTGATGTGGATGCTGAAGGTACTGTATCAAGTTATAACTTTGATGTAATTGCGACTTCGGGCAGTAGAATAGGTAGGCATTCTGTAACATTGAATGTTATTGCTGTAAATGAATTTACTCTTACATTTGAGCAAGATATTTATAATTTATCTGTTGATGAAAATCAGGATGGGACAATAAATGCAGTTGCTGTAGATACAGTCACAGCAGAAGATGTAGATCCTGTTGGAAGCATAGTATATTCTATTGATGATACAAACTCTGTACCTTTTGAAATTGATTCATCT
>CAYMEP010000140.1:0-3461 GCA_964389695.1 uncultured Rhodobiaceae bacterium
AGTCAAAACAGAATTGAATGTGCCAATTATTACCGATATTCATACGCCAGAACAGGCAAAGCCTGTTGCAGAAGTTGCAGATATTCTACAATTACCCGCTTTTTTATGTCGTCAGACGGATTTGGTTGTGGCAGCTGCAAAAGCAGCAGAAGAACAATCGGCATGGTTACATATTAAAAAAGCACAGTTTCTTGCCCCTTGGGACGTTAAAAATATTATTAGCAAATGCCGAGAAGCGGCTCCAAATGTACAGATAGTCCTTTGTGAACGAGGAACGAGCTTTGGCTATAATAATCTTATTGTGGATATGCTCGGGATTGCTCAAATGCAATCTCTTGGCGTGCCTGTGACGATTGATGCAACTCATGCGGTACAGCTTCCAGGTGCAGACCCTCGTACAGGTGGGGAATCAACAGGGGGAAGACGAGAGGGCGTGGCTATGATTGCTCAATCGGCAGTAGCGGCAGGAGCAGATGGCGTATTCTTAGAGTTTCACCCTAACCCTGATGAAGCCTTATGTGATGCTCCAAGTTGCTTACCCTTAACGGCTGCCAAGCCTTTGTTGTCTAAGCTCAAAACAATATTTGAAACGATTCGTGATTAGGTGTAAAATTGATACCGTGCTTAGCCTAGTGCTAGATTAAGATTCGTAGAGTTTATCCTCTATACCCTATAGATATGAAAGCTGTGATTATACGGCAGGGTATGCCGCCAATTATATACCTATGCAGGCTACGTAAGCAGCAGAAAACAAACATTATGGATGGATAAGGGTTTTGCATTTATTATGCAATTATGAAAACAGAAATATCAGATGCCCATTTTAATATTGTGAGGTTGATAGTCGTGAGCTTTTCTTGTTTTTTACTTGGGTGTATTTTCAATAATAAAAAAACGTAATTTACCGTCCTCTATAGGGAGGGATGTTTTGCTCTGGCAGGTAGAGTCCTTTGATAGGCTCGCTACTTTGCCAAAAAATATCAATTGGAATACCGCCTCGTGGGTACCAATAGCCACCAATACGTAGCCATTTAGGGGCAATATCTTTTATGAGACGTTTGGCAATCATGAGGGTGCAATCTTCGTGAAAGACACCTTGGTTACGAAAACTCCCCATAAACAGCTTAAAGCTTTTACTTTCTACGAGATATTTTGCAGGAACATAGTCAATGATAATATGGGCAAAATCTGGCTGATTTGTAACAGGGCAAATTGTCGTAAATTCAGGAACAGCAAGGCGTGTTACATAATCTAAATCAGGGTGAGGGTTGTTAATCGGCTCAAGAATGGCTTCTTCTGGTGATTTAGGAAGTGCAGATGATTTTCCCAATTGTTGTAATGTATCATTCATATAGAATTACCCTTCATAACGACAAGATTGCCCTAGGCTATCTCGATATATCTCTATTGAAAATAGATTTGGCAAGTTAGGTTTTAGCTGTGACCATAACCATAGACAAATATTTTCTAAGGTAGAAATGGCTAAACCATCAATTTCATTAAGCAATCTATGGTCGATTTTAGCTTTCGTATCATTAAGAATGTCACTAAAGAGTCCCATATCGATGATTTGTCCTGAGCTTTTGTCGGGCATGCCTTTAACGGCAACACAGACTCGAAAGCTATGTCCGTGAATGCGTTGATTCTCATGATCTTCTGGATAGTTCTCTAAAAAATGAGCAGCTTCAAAAGTGAATTCTTGTTTAAGTTCCATCATAAAATATGGCTTATCACGTTTTTGTGTTTAATCAATGCCAATTATTTTATGAATTTGTAAACTTAATTGCCAGTGTGGGTTTTGTAAGCAATATGTGATGCTTGCTTGTATATTATGATAGGTTAGTTCTTCATCTTCACAGAACATAGGTTGTAGGTAAAAATGTTCAAAATCTAAATCTATAAAGTCTTCTGGTGATAATGTATCTTGAGGATAAATAAACTTTAACTCATGACCACGGGTTTGTTTTAGGTTTTGGTTGGGTTTTGGACTAATACAAATCCAGTCAAGAGATTCGGGTAGTGCATTTGTGCCGTTACTTTCTATAGCGACTTCAAATCCGTAGTCTTTGACAGCTTCGATGAGGGTATTATCTAATTGTAAGCTTGGTTCTCCGCCTGTAAACACAACAAATGCCTCAGATTTATCATCTCCCCAAATTGTAGAAATTTTCTTGGCAAGGTCTTGTGCAGTTTTAAATTTTCCGCCATTTTGTCCATCTGTGCCAATAAAGTCTGTATCACAGAAAGAACAATCGGCATGGTTACGATCTTGCTCTCGCCCTGACCATAAGTTGCACCCCGTCAAGCGACAAAAGACAGCAGCACGACCTGCCTGTGCTCCTTCACCTTGTAAGGTGTAATAGATTTCTTTGACATTATAGCTCATCTGATTGTTTTTCTTTTTTCCATATGGTGAATCCTTGTTTACGTAATTGACAAGCAGGACAAGTGTTACAACCATAACCCCATTCATGTAAATCAGTATGATTGCCTTGATAGCAACTATGTGTTTTTTTAATAATGAGATCGATAAACTTATCACCACCTTGTTTTTGAGCCATTTCCCAGCTTTGGGATTTGTCTAAAAACATTAATGGCGTGATAATAGAGATAGGACGTTGCATAGATTTATCTAAGGTCGTTTCTAAAGAGTCTAGGCTGTCACGTCGGCAGTCTGGATAGCCTGAAAAATCTGTTTCACACATCCCCCCAATCAAGACATCAAGAGAGCGACGATAGGCAAGGGCAGCTGCATAAGTCAAAAATAATACATTGCGTGCAGGAACAAAGCTATCTGGAAGATGATTTTGGTGACTTAGTTGATCTGCATTAAGGTTGTTTGTCTCAACAAGAGAATTTCCTCCAATTTGTGAGAGTGCTGGTAAATATAGAAGGTGATCTTCTTTTAGATGTTGTGCCCATTCTGGAAATTGTGTTCTGATGCTTTGTAGTACATCTTGACGAGCAGTGAGTTCAATTTTATGATTTTGTCCATAGTCGAAACCAATCGTTTCAACATAGTGGTAATGCTTTAGGGCATAAGCAAGACAAATTGTAGAATCTTGTCCGCCAGAAAATAAAACCAATGCTCTTTTTTGAATATCCATATTATATAATTGACTGAAAAGAATTGAAAAGGTCAAGATATTTGATTTTTTTTTATTTTTCGTTAATAAAGTAGTCTTAATGATAAGGAGAAAATGCCATGACAGCGATTATTGATATTACAGGGCGTGAAATTATAGATAGTAGAGGTAATCCAACGGTTGAGGTCGACGTGACATTAGATGATGGTGCTTTTGGGCGTGCTGCTGTGCCTTCGGGAGCATCTACGGGAATTCATGAAGCCGTTGAATTACGTGATGGTGATTCCCGTTTCTTTGGAAAAGGTGTTCTAAAAGCTGTTGAAGCCGTTAATACAGAAATTTTTTCTGCACTTAGTGGGTTTGATGCATTAGAAC
>CAYMEP010000141.1:0-3425 GCA_964389695.1 uncultured Rhodobiaceae bacterium
GGCTTACCCTTATGCAGATCGGAACGATCTACAAGAATTAACCCTCTTTGCGCAGGTGTTGATGGTTTATAATGTTTTAATGCCATAATTTTAACCCCTAAACGTAACCACTAATTCTTAAAGAACCGTAGTAACATCAATTGTATGTCCTTCTTGTAGCGTAACAATCGCTTTTTTCATATCATTTTGTTTGCCTAAAACACCACGAAAACGCTTACTCTTTCCTTTGCGCAACAATGTATTCACAGCCTTAACCTTTACATTAAACAGCGCTTCCACAGCCGCCTTAATAGACGGTTTATCAGAATCTCTCGCAACCTCAAACACTACTTGATTATACTCAGAAGCCATTGTTGCTTTTTCAGTAATAATAGGTCTACGCAAGATATTATAATACTTTTCTTTACTCATTTCAAACGCTCTCCAATATGATTAACAGCTTCTGAAGTCAACACTAAATTTTCACAGCGCAAGATATCATAAACATTAATACCTTGCACAGCTAAAAAATCAATTCTTTCAATATTATGCGCCGCCCGTGCAAAATTCTCATTAATTACAGATCCACCAACAATCAAAGCCGACTTAATACCAAGTTTATTTAACTGAACACGCAATGTTGATGTTTTTCCATCAGTCGATACCGCCTCGTCTAAAACAATTAGTTGCCCCGCACTTTGCTTTGCAGACAAAGCAGTCATCAAAGCTAACTTACGCACCTTCTTAGGCAAGCCAATAGCATGACTACGAACAACAGGTCCATGAGCACGTCCACCACCAATAAAAATATTGGACTTACGATTCCCGTGCCTCGCGCCACCGCCACCCTTTTGTCGCCCAAACTTCTTACTTGTACCCACAATTTCAGAACGTTGCTTCGTTTTATGTGTTCCCGATTGACGCTTTGCTAACTGATAACGAACCATACGTTGCAATATATCCGAACGCACTTCCAATCCATAAATCGCATCATCGAGCTCAACTGTCCCATTCTTTTTAGCATCAAGATTCGTGACATCAACCTTCATGACTTTGTTTCCTTTTTATCTTTATCTGACACATTATCAAATGCCTCAGAGTCTGTTTTTATATTTTCAACAACATCCACTTTATCAACTTCATTTTTTTCTGTTTTTACCACAGAACGATCAACTAATGCCGCCGGAAATGGAACATCTTTAGATAAAGGCACTTTCACAGCATCACGTAACAACAACCAACCACCTTTAGCCCCAGGAACAGCACCTTTTACCAAAATGACCCCCCGCTCAACATCTGTTTTTATAACAACAAGATTTTGCACCGTGACCCGAGAATCACCCATATGCCCTGCCATTTTCTTACCTTTAAAAACCTTACCAGGGTCCTGACACTGCCCTGTAGATCCATGACTACGGTGAGAAATTGAAATCCCGTGCGTTGCCCTCAAACCTCCAAAATTATGTCGCTTCATCGCACCTGCAAAACCTTTTCCGATACAAGTTCCAGTAACATCAATCTTTTGACCTTCTAAAAAATGGTTTGCCGCTAACTCAGCCCCAATTTCAATTAAATTATCCTCTGAAACACGAAACTCAGACAATTTACGTTTTGGTTCCACTGATGCTTTAGAAAAATGTCCTCGCAAAGCCTTTGATGTACGAACCACTTTTCGTGTTCCAGAACCAAGTTGAACAGCAGTATACCCATCTTTATCTTGTGTACGATGCGCCACGACCTGACAACAATCTAATTTCAGAGCAGTAACAGGCACATGCCGCCCATCTTTCATAAAAAGACGCGTCATGCCAAGTTTTTGGACAATCATTCCCGAACGCATATTTTCTACCCCTTCATCTTTTCATTACTTCAACAAACTACTACAGTTTGATTTGAACATCTACCCCAGCAGGTAAATCAAGTTTCATTAACGCATCTACTGTCTGCGGCGTTGGATCCACTATATCCAACATTCTCTTATGAGTACGAATCTCAAACTGTTCACGACTCTTTTTATCAACATGTGGACCACGTAAAACAGTAAACTTTTCAATAGATGTTGGCAAAGGAATAGGCCCCCTAACACTCGCACCTGTTCGTTTCGCCGTATTCAAAATATCCTGAGCGGAGTGATCTAAAACACGGTGGTCAAAAGCCTTTAAGCGAATCCGTAAACTTTGATTTTGTTGCACTATTCTTTTCCTTTATTATTCTATAATTTTGGCGACAACACCCGCGCCTACCGTACGACCACCTTCTCTTATCGCAAATCTTAACTTCTCTTCCATCGCAATAGGAACAATCAATTCAACTTCCATCTCAACATTATCTCCAGGCATAATCATCTCAACACCAGACGGCAAATGACAAACACCCGTAACATCCGTCGTACGGAAATAAAACTGAGGACGATAACTCGTGAAAAAGGGAGTATGACGACCACCTTCTTCTTTCGACAAGATATAAGCCTCTGCCTTAAACTTCTTATGCGGCATAATAGAACCAACATGACAAAGAACCTGCCCACGATCAATCTCTTCACGCTTCGTACCACGAAGCAAAATACCAACATTATCGCCAGCCTCTCCTTGGTCCAAAAGCTTACGGAACATTTCAACACCAGTACAAGTCGTCTTCTGTGTCTCCTTTATCCCAACAATCTCAATCTCTTCACCAACAACAATCGTTCCACGCTCAACACGACCTGTCGCAACAGTACCACGACCAGATATAGAGAAAACATCCTCAACCGGCATCAAAAATGGTAAATCCTTAGGACGATCAGGCTGAGGAATATATTCATCAACCGCAGCCATCAATTCCATAATCGCATTCTTACCTATTTTTTCATCACGACCCTCCAAAGCAGCCAAAGCTGACCCCTTAACAACAGGAATATCATCCCCAGGAAAATCATACGAAGATAGCAATTCTCTAACTTCCATCTCAACAAGCTCTAAAAGTTCATCATCATCAACCTGATCAACCTTATTCAAAAACACCACCAAAGCAGGTACACCAACCTGACGAGCCAACAAAATATGCTCTCTCGTTTGAGGCATAGGGCCATCAGCTGCATTCACAACCAATATACCACCATCCATCTGAGCAGCACCTGTAATCATATTCTTAACATAATCAGCATGACCCGGACAATCAACATGTGCATAGTGACGCCCTTCAGTTTCATACTCAACATGAGCCGTAGAAATCGTAATCCCACGAGCTCTTTCCTCAGGAGCCTTATCAATATCTGCATAATCAGAAAACTCTGCGCCACCCAATTCCGCTAATATTTTTGTAATCGCAGCCGTTAATGTCGTCTTACCATGATCAACGTGACCAATCGTACCAACATTACAATGCGGCTTATTACGCTCAAATTTCTCTTTAGCCATAAATACTATCTCCTAAAATCTAGAGTTCAAAAACCCAAAGTTAAACAA
>CAYMEP010000142.1:0-3420 GCA_964389695.1 uncultured Rhodobiaceae bacterium
GTGTGTATACGATTATTGTGGTTGTTAGTAGTGGCTCAACTTCTGTAAAAGATACATTTATATTGACGTTAACAGACACATAATTTCTTGTTTAGAAACATATATATACTATAAAACATAGCAAATTTTGCTTCCTATTTTGTGGAATAGCATTTGCTATGTTTTGTTTTTTATAAAAAAAATAAAAAAAAGTGATTAGTGACTTGACGAAAGGCTAGAACTTCGTTACTTAGGGGCTCAGTTTGATGACAAAGCCGTAGCTTACTTTTGAATTAAAGAACGTGAAAAAGAAAGCTAAACGTTGTTATTGATTTAGACATTGTTCCTTCGTGAAAGGGTGTGTAGCAGAGTGGTGAGTTATAGATGCTTGTTGCTCTTGTTTGTTAGTTATGTGTAAAGAAGAAAATATATAAATAGGAATATTATGCCAACGATTAATCAGTTAATTCGCATGCCTAGAAAAAAAGTTGTGAAACGAAATAAAGTTCCTGCTATGGAAGCTTGTCCTCAAAAACGGGGTGTGTGTACGCGTGTGTACACGACGACACCGAAGAAGCCAAATTCGGCGTTGCGGAAAGTTGCTCGTGTGCGGTTAACGAATGGTTTTGAGGTGACTAGCTATATAGGTGGTGTTGGTCATAATTTACAAGAGCATTCTGTCGTTATGATACGTGGTGGTCGTGTGAAAGATTTGCCTGGGGTTCGTTATCACGTTATTCGTGGTGTGATGGATACACAGGGTGTGAAGGATCGTAAGCAGCGTCGTTCTAAATATGGTACAAAGCGTCCAAAATAGAGGAAAATAGATATGTCTCGTCGTCATCGTGCAGAAAAACGTATTGTCCATCCTGATGCAAAATATGGGGATGTGGTTTTGAGTAAGTTTATGAATAGTCTTATGTATAATGGAAAAAAATCTATTGCTGAGGGTATTTTGTATAGCGCCTTGGAACAGGTGGAGGGTAAATTAAAACGTGAGCCTTTGGGTGTGTTTCATGAAGCCTTGGAAAACATTATGCCTTCTGTTGAGGTGCGTTCCCGTCGCGTGGGTGGGGCTACTTATCAGGTGCCGGTTGAAGTTCAGACCAACCGAAAAACAGCTCTGGCGATTCGTTGGTTGATTTCTGCGGCACGTGGTCGTAATGAGACAACTATGGTTGATTGTTTGGCAGGTGAGTTTTTGGATGCTGTGAATAATCGTGGTGGTGCTGTTAAAAAACGTGAAGATACGCACCGTATGGCAGAGGCAAATCGAGCTTTTGCTCATTATCGTTGGTAGAGTTTTAGAAAGAAAGTTATGTCAAGAACTACAAATCTTCAGGATTATCGTAATATCGGAATTATGGCGCATATTGATGCGGGTAAGACAACTACGACTGAGCGTATACTTTATTATACGGGTGTGAGTTATAAAATTGGGGAGGTTCATGATGGCGCTGCTACTATGGACTGGATGGAGCAAGAGCAAGAGCGTGGTATTACGATTACCTCTGCTGCGACAACTTGTTTTTGGCGTGATAAGCGTATAAATATTATAGATACTCCTGGTCACGTCGATTTTACGATTGAAGTTGAGCGCTCTCTTCGTGTGCTTGATGGTGCGGTGGCGGTTTTTGATTCTGTTGCTGGTGTTGAGCCTCAATCTGAAACGGTTTGGAGGCAGGCGGATAAGTATTCGGTTCCTCGTATGTGTTTTGTTAATAAGATGGATCGTACGGGGGCTGACTTTTTTCGTTGTGTGGAGATGATTAAAACGCGCCTTGGTTCGCGGCCGTTGGTGATTCAGTTGCCGATTGGTGCGGAAGCTGAGTATGAGGGTTTGATTGATTTGGTGAAAATGAAAGAGGTTCTTTGGAAGAATGAAGCCTTGGGTGCTGAGTATGAGTATTTTGATATTCGTGATGAATTGAAGGAACAGGCGGCGGAATATCGTGAAGCTTTGCTTGAGGCGGCTGTTGAGCTTGATGATGATGTCATGGCGGCTTATCTTGATGGTGAGGAGCCGGATGAAGATACTCTTATTCGGTGTATTCGTAAGGGAACGATTGCTCAAAACTTTGTTCCTGTGACGAATGGTACGGCGTTTAAAAATAAAGGTGTGCAAACTCTTTTGGATGCTGTTGTTGAATTTATGCCATCACCGCTTGATGTGCCTGCGATTAAAGGAATTGATGAGAGTACAGGGGAAGAAATTGAGCGTGAATCTTCTGATGATGCGCCGTTATCTATGTTGGCGTTTAAAATTGCTAATGACTCTTTTGTGGGGTCTTTAACTTTTGCGCGTGTTTATTCTGGGACTTTAGAGAGTGGTCAAACACTTATAAATACGGTAAAAGGTAAAAAAGAACGTATTGGTCGGATGTTACAAATGCATTCGAATTCACGTGAGGATATTAAGACCGCTTGTGCTGGTGATATTATTGCTTTGGTTGGTATGAAGGATACAACAACGGGAGATACTCTTTGTTCTCCGAGTGATCCTGTGATTTTGGAACGTATGGAGTTTCCTGATCCGGTGATTGAGGTTGCTGTTGAGCCAAAGACAAAAGGTGATCAAGAAAAAATGGGCTTGGCGTTGAATCGTTTGGCTCAAGAGGATCCCTCTTTTCGTGTGAGTAGCGATGAAGAGAGTGGTCAAACTGTGATTGCGGGTATGGGTGAGTTGCATCTAGATATTCTTGTTGATCGTATGAAGAGAGAATTTAAAGTTGAGGCAAATGTAGGGGCTCCTCAGGTAGCTTACCGTGAAACGTTTACTAAGAAGACGGAAGTTGATTATACACATAAGAAACAATCTGGTGGTGCGGGACAGTTTGCGCGTATTAAAATGATTATTGACCCTTTGGAGCCAGGTGAAGGGTATGAATTTATAAATAAAATTGTTGGTGGTTCAATCCCAAAAGAGTATATTCCTGGGGTTGAAAAAGGGATTATGAGTGTTTGTGAGAATGGTGTGTTGGCTGGGTTTCCGATGATTGATTTTAAGGTTACTCTGATAGATGGTGCGTACCATGATGTGGATTCTAGTGTTATGGCGTTTGAAATTGCGGCTCGTGCGGCGTTTCGTGAGGCTTCGCGTGAGGCTGGGGCAAAGTTGCTTGAGCCTATTATGCTTGTTGAGGTGGTTACACCTGATGAATATATGGGGGATGTGATAGGTGATTTGAATTCTCGCCGTGGTCAGGTGAGGGGTACGGAAGCGTCGGGAAATGCGTCAGTTATTTCTGCGATGGTGCCGTTGGCGAGTATGTTTGGTTATGTTAACAATTTGCGTTCCATGTCACAGGGGCGTGCGCAATATTCAATGCAGTTTGATCATTATGATCCTGTTCCGCAAGCTGTGGCGGATGAGGTCATTGCAAAAATTGTTTAACTTTGGGTTTTTGAACTCTAGATTTTAGGAGATAGTATTTATGGCTA
>CAYMEP010000143.1:0-3396 GCA_964389695.1 uncultured Rhodobiaceae bacterium
CCCAAAATCAACAAGCAATATAATAATATAGGAATTGCCTCTTGGTATGGTGAAAAGTTTCATTACAAACGTACTGCTAATGGTGAAACATTTGATATGAACCTTCTTACAGCAGCACATCCTACATTACCTCTACCTAGTATCGCAAAAGTCACCAATTTAAAAAATGGTCGTAGTATCATAGTCAGAATCAATGATAGGGGGCCTTTCAAACGAAATAGAGAAATTGACCTCTCCAAACGTGCAGCTGAAATACTCAGGTTTAAAAAACAAGGAACAACTAAAGTAAGAGTCACATATATAAACAGAGCTCCATTATATAATAAAAAAGGACGTGTTATATCGGGGCAGGATCAACAGTATTTCATAGCTCCTGTTAGAAAAACTCCTGAACGATTGAAATATTTAAATAAAAGACCTACAACAGAAACAGTACAAAAATATGTTCTTAATAAAGACGTAACACTTCTTAACCACAAACAATATTTTATTCAAACGGCAAGTTTTTCTAATGAAAATTCTGCTATCCTATTTGCAAACAAGATTAAAAATCCTAAAACTCATATCCATAAAGTACAAAATTTAAACACATTACGCTTTCAAGTTTTATTAGGCCCATTCACTTCTCAACAACACGCAAAAAAAATACTAGCTAATATCATTAACAATGGGCATCATGGTGCTTTTATTAAGACACAGTAAGCAAGAAGAAATAACGAGGTAAGGTAATGAAACACATAAAAACAATAACAAAATATATTATAATGATACTTTGTATGGTCATAACCATTGTACCCCATGCACAATCCATTACTACAAAAGCTACTCATGCGATTCTTATTGATTATGAAACAGGAATTACGCTCTTTAGTCATAATGCTGATGTAAAAATGAAACCTGCCAGCATGAGTAAAGTCATGACAATCTTACTTACCCTTGAGGCTATAAAGAATGGTGATATTACAAAAGATACACTATTTAAAGTCAGTGAAAATGCTTGGAAGAAAGGTGGTGCCGCCTCTGGAAGTTCAACAATGTTCCTAAAAGTGAACTCACAAGTATCAGTTGAAGACCTCTTAAGAGGTGTAATTATTCAATCAGGGAATGATGCAAGCATCACACTCGCAGAGGGGTTAACTGGCTCTGAAGAAGCATTTTCTCAGATGATGACAGAACGAGCACATGAGTTAAAATTAATAAACACCCATTTTACAAATGCAACTGGTTGGCCGGACGAAGAACATTTAACAACCGCAAAAGATTTAGCTTTACTAACCCATTATTTAATTAAAAACTTTCCAAAATATTATCAAGTATTTTCAGAACAAGAGTTTACATGGAATAATATTACACAAAGTAATCGTAACCCTGTACTTTATGCTAACATTGGCGCAGATGGGTTAAAAACAGGGTACACTAAAGAATCTGGATATGGACTAATCGCTTCTGCTAAACAAAAAAACCGTAGAATTATTCTTGTCATGAATGGTCTCGTGTCAAAAAGGGCACGTGCTACAGAGGCAAAAAAACTAATCAACTGGGGTTTAAGACGATTCTTCATAAACAATATAGACCAAATAACTCTTCCTGTGCCTGTGTGGTATGGAGAATCTGCAACAATAGACTTAACACCTCCAAAAGAATTCCGCGTCATGCTTCCAAAATACAAAAAAGATGATGTAATTATTAGTGCCATTTACGATTCACCAATCCGTGCACCAATCAAAAAAGGGGATGTTTTAGGTGTATTACAAATTAACGCCCCAGAACTCGCATTACAAGAAACAAAACTTATTGCCGCAACTGATATGAAAAAAGAATCTTTCATTGGACGCTTTTTCTCTTCACTGGGGTATTGGTTCTCAGAAAAATAAAATGCCTCAAGGAAAATTCATTACTTTTGAGGGTGGAGAAGGCGCTGGGAAGTCAACCTTAATCAATGAAATCGGAAAATATTTACAAATAAAAAATAAAAAATTTATTCAATCACGAGAACCTGGTGGTACAGAACAAGGCAAACAATTACGCAAAGTTTTACTTGATAAGGAAGGGCTAGATTGGCACCCTTTATCAGAAACGCTTATTTTACTCGCAGATAGGTCTGAACATTTACAACAAATTATACGCCCTGCCTTAAAAAGAGGAGATTGGGTCTTATGTGACCGTTATATGGATTCAACATATGCTTATCAAGTAACTGCTGGCAACCTTTCACCAGAAACGCTCAATAAGTTACAGGAAGATGTTATTAAGAACACCATTCCTAATATAACATTTTTACTCGATATACCCGTTGAAATTGGATTAGAACGAGCAACTAATCAAGGTCGTTTTGAGGCTAAAGGAGCAATATATCATCAGAAAGTACGTAAAGGCTTCCTGGAAAGTGCAAAAAAAAATCCAAAACGATTTATTATACTCGATGCAACGAAAACAATAAGCAACCTAACACAAGAGGTCATTCATCACATTGAAACAAGACTATGACAAAAAATATAGAAATTCCTGATATAGACGTGCTGAGTCCTCCCCCTCGTTTTTGTAAAAAGCTTATAGGGCATGATAAAACTATCAACAGTTTTTTAAGTAACCTTAGAGTACAAAAATTACATCATGCTTGGTTATTATCAGGTATAAAAGGCATTGGGAAAGCAAGTTTCGCATACCAGGCAGCTCAGTTTCTATTGTATCATAAAGACCCTTATCAAATAGCAAAACATCCAGATGTTAGTTTAGAAATTTCTAATAATATTCAAACTAAAACTCTTGTTCAGAACAATAGTCATCCTGATCTATTAATTATTCAACGCCCTTGGGATGACAAAACAAATAAATATAAAAAAAAAATAACCGCCGAAGAAACACGGCGTATTAAACATTTTTTTTCTCTAAAACCTGCATTAAGTCATTGGCGTGTCTGCATCATAGACTCTATCGATGATATGAATATAACGGCAGCAAATGCTATTTTAAAAAGTTTAGAAGAACCCCCAAAGAATACGATGCTATTTTTAATCAATCACCAATCTAGTAAAATACTCGATACCATTCATTCAAGATGTATTGAAATGCCTATGCAGGCTCTTAAAGAAGATATACTCCTTAGCTTACTAGAACAATACCAGCATGATATATCAAACACCCAACGTAAAGCAGTGGTCACCTTAAGTCAGGGGAGCATAGGACAAACATTGCAAATATTAGAAACCAACGCATTAAATATATATGAATTTATTATTGATATTATAAAGCATTTCCCTAAAATAGATAAAATTGCTCTACATAAGTTTTCTGAACTTCTTACTCCAGAAAAAAACCATATGGACTATGTTACATTCACAAATTTCTTTGCATATTTTTTACAACGCCTTATACGTGCTATGGCAACAAAGACAG
>CAYMEP010000144.1:0-3387 GCA_964389695.1 uncultured Rhodobiaceae bacterium
CTAATCTGTGAGAAAGGTGACAAAATGTCTTGGCCTATCAGATTTGAGGGTTTAACTTAATTGTGTCCTCCGCTTTTGATGAACTTGTGGATTAGTATAATGAAGTTTCCTAGCAACGAGACAGTAACAGCTTTATTACCTAAACATACCATAATTATAATCAGTAACCTAGCAACCATTGACGTCTATTGCTATTCTCAAGTTAGTATAAGATTAAGTAATAGTATTTCTATTCAAATACAAAACTACACAAATGGCAACAAACCAGCCATCAGAATTTCACGTGATCTCAAGTGGTGGATTTTTGTTATTATATGGGTAATTATGATACGAATATGGAATCCAACAAAAATAGAATTTATGATGACTCATTATTGAGATATTACGTAATCATTACAATACAATTATTGTAAACTTCACTCAATTTTCATACAACTCAGCCAATATATGAGATAAAGAAATGAAAATTGAATCACAGATTCATCTTAACTAATTTAACAATATGATAGAATATTTTAGAAATTGAGCGAATTTTACAAATATGTTGTGTAATGATTGCGTAAAATATCAATAATCAGTCATCATAATTTCTATTTTTGGTGTAAAAAACACCCGGTTTCACTGTATTTAGCTAATCAGCTTTAACAGTATCCCTTTTCTAAGAATAATCAATGGACTTAAACGACATCCATTGTCCAAAATTTAACACTAGTGAACAGGCCTTATTATAACGTAGGTCACGCTGCATACTATTTACACATCCTAATATACATGTTGTAAATTCTACGAAAAGTAAACAAGAGTGTAATCAGAATAAAAGATAAGGTTGTATCGTATGTTAAAAAAACAACAATTTCTTAACACACTGTTCGAATTCTGCGAAGATTACTGAAACAGTGGTTGATTTAAAATCCAAAGAATTTCTAATCAAATGAAAACATAAGTAAAAATCAAGTTAAAAACTTACTAAAAATTTTCATTTTGGGTGCTTTCTTTATGTAAAAAATCCTCAGCAGGTGTCAATATTTGCAATGAGTAAGCATTTTACGAAAAGTGAGGTGTTCAAGGTCAAAATTTCTGGTAAATAACCGGCAGAACGCCGGTTATTTACCAGGAATTTTCATTTTACAGTCATCGAATTTAATACTTTTGACCTTTGAAAGTTTTTGACTTTTTTGACACATTTGACCTTGCGTTTTTTTGAGAATAACCTGAGGAAAACTGCAGGATTTATACCAAAAATACTCAAAATATATTAAGAACCACTTTTTCCTGTTGATTATCGTCTGTAGAAAATCCGCTTGCCTGGATTTTCCAATTAACTAAGCAATGCCCAAACGTTTTGAAGGATTTTGGTGTCCGAAAAAGGCTCGAATAGTGGCAATTTTCCGACAAATTTGGTGAAATTTCGCGTTGAAAAAGGTCCTTTTCAGTTTGTAACAGTGTTACATTTGGGCATTCTCCGGTTAGTATTTCACAGTTCCAGAATATGTTAAATAGTTCCCATAAAATCTCGAGCAAGTAACAATCGATAACTTACGGTTCCATAATCACATTGCATTTCGGAAAAGTGATAGTCATAATAATTCTGACAAATGCTAACTCCAAAATGTGACAAGTGCATGCACCTCCCTACTTAGCTGTTGTTGACTAAGTCTAAACAATATGTCCCCACACTATATAAATACAAGTATATTTGCATAATACAATAAGCATTCTTAAATCAATATGTATCGACTCATTAAATCAAGTAGGGGGAATTTAAGCTAACTGAAGGGAGTTACATTTACGATAAGCAGAGGGTTTGTGGAGAAATTACACATTGGCAATGTGAGAAGAAATCAGAGTGTAAAGCAAGGTTACATACCAAAGATGATCAGATAGTGAAAAGAACAAATGAGCATAGCATGAATACATTTTGATGATTTTTGTAACGTTAAATGTAATAACCCTAGTAGCATGAATTGCTCCATTTTTATATGAGGATTTGGAAATGTACTGAATATTCGATGTACCGAATTGTCCGTATTGAATTGTCGTGTACCGAATAGTCGATATCCCATTGGTTAATCTGTATTATGCCCGAATCGATAATTGATTGGCTGTGTCAGATAGTTGAGTAAGAAATACAATATTATCTTTACAACTTTTGGTCCTATTGGAGCTTAATTAGAAAGCCTTGTCGCCCTTGTGGCATTCTCATAGTTCATTTCTTTTGTGTTTATTACCACTCTAGTTTTATGTCATTCATGGAATATATTGTGTTGAAGATATTGATATTCGTATTGGTATTATTATGGTCATGTTGTGCATGCTACCACATACTCAAAAGATTCAGAAAGCCAAAAGACATACTAGCTGACCCAAATTCTGTAATACATTTTCTTCATGATGAAAGTTTAAAGGATTTTACTGAAATAACCTTAGACGAAATACAAAAAATCTCTCTTTCTAGAGTTCTTAAAATGCTACGGCAATCTAAAGAACAACACAAGGTCCCGAAAAAGTCAGATCAGGTGGGTTCTGATAGGTGGGGTAAATGTAATCTTCATGCATTAGATGCGAAATTATCTCCACTATTTTCAGCTGACATATGCGATTGTGATCAAGGTCGGAGTAGTACCAGGATAATATTCCATTTTAAGTCAGATCAATTATGGTTTTATGGATTTCTATACAATCATGAATATTCTGTCTTGAGATGTGTTCATAAGTTAGGAAATATTGAAGATGAAAAAGGCTTTTTGGAGAACTATAATAAAGCGAAATATTTTAGCAAAATTATCAATCACAGGTTCAATTATTTTAAGAAATTGATAGATAACGAGAAGCATCTTTACACAGAAGATATTGAAGAGTTTTGTAATGCCCATAGGGATAAATTGAAGGAATTCTGTGATGGCAACAGTTAACTCTTCGGAAAGTAGATCACAAACATCTTAATTACTTATTTATAATATTACATTGACATATTTTCGTAAAATTGTCATGCGTTTGCTATTGAATTGACTTTGCTTTAGCACAGGGGTCGGCAACCTTTTTTCAAAGGCGTTCCAGGATTGACTACTTTAAGTGCATTGAGTGCCCATAATATTGGTACTTTAACCAAACACTGCCAATCATTTATGGCTTCTATGCCATAGGAAGTGGTTGGGAGACATCCGCGATATCGCGCAGCATCTGGACCATTTAGGCAGTATACGGTTAAGGATAGTTCTTACAAATTATGGCGAAATTTGAGATACAGTAAAAAGGTTCTTTTTATGTGGTGAAATAGGTTGTTTTTGGTTTTTATATAGTGAAAAAGGTTGCTCAAAGTGTGTAAAGTCTGCTAATAATGTGATTTAGTGGGTCAGTTTCTGAAAATTTGTGAGGGGACTTTTTACC
>CAYMEP010000145.1:0-3385 GCA_964389695.1 uncultured Rhodobiaceae bacterium
GTCCAAAGATCGGACAAGAGTTCTTCCTCGTCGGGGTCGCCTTCGATGAGCTTGTTGTCCTTGTCGAAAAGAAGATGACACTGCTTGCTCGTGAAGCTGACCGTGATCTGTTCGAAGCGTTCGTCTTGCTCGCGCTCTGCCACGCGCACCTCGACGATTTCGTGTAAGGAGATTTCCAGTCTTTGTTCGGCCTTTTGTCGACTTTCCATGTCGCTTTTCATACGCGCGAGCAGCTCTTTGTCTAGCAGCGTCTCCAGCGTTTTTTGATCCCCTGCAGCGTAAGCCTCAAGAATCATGGCAAAGACCGTCTTGGCGCTTTCCAGAAAGGCTTCGTCCTTCACGACGCCAACCCCTCCCGCGTCTTGTCGCTGCTGAGCGCGCGCTTTCTCTTGTACGCGTTGTGAGCGCTCCTCCTTACGAAGAGCTTTGCCTTCCTCGTATTTTTTCTTCCGCGCGCCAAAGGTATCGCGGCGAGGACGACCATCGTTCTTGTCGTTCTGCCCCAAAACGCCTAAAAAGCGGAAGATCAGAATGACAGCGATCACGCCGAAGATGACAATGTCTAGATGCATGGCGGAAGGAAGCTTGGGACAACGCAACGAGCCTAGTGCAGATTGGACAACAAAGCAAGAGCTTTAAAAACTTCTTGGCGCGGAGTTCTGGCAAGCTTCGCCGTCTGGCAGTTCCCATGCTTGATGTCGTGAACATGATTTCAGGCGTGACACGAGAGGGTTTTTTCTGTACTCTTTGCTCTGTAGTTATCGGCGAGTTTGCTATCGTCGAATGTTGGTCGATCCAGTCAGAGGAAATGTTGTTATGGCGAAACCCTCCCGCATTGCGGTGCGCCTCGTCAGCGACGAAGGTAGCGGCAGTTTTTACATTGCAAAAAAAAACCCCACCCAAAAACCCGAGAAGATGGCGGTGCGCAAGTATGACGCGCGTTTGCGAAAGCATGTCCTGTTTCGCGAGCAGAAGATGAAATGACGCGAAACGACACGAAACGCGTCTAGCGTTCTTCATCGTCAAACCCTTCAAGGGGGAGGTAGTGTCTGTCGTTCGGATCGCTTGCGGTGCTTGCAGCCTTTTCTTGGGGCAGGTCGCTTGCGCCGGGTAACGAGTCGAGGCTTGTCAGTCCGAAATGATCGAGGAAGGCATCCGTCGTCGTCCATGTGAGCGGTCTGCCGGGAATTTTTCGTCGGGCTGCGGGAGCGATCCATTTGTGTTCCAGCAGAGTGGCGAAAACGCTGCGCGAGACGCTCACCCCGCGCAGACTCTCGATTTCAGGACGCGTGACGGGTTGCTTGTAGGCGATGATCGCAAGCGTCTCCAAGGCTTGGCGCGACAATCGTCGCTTTTGTTTCCTGTGCGGTGCCAAGGCTTCGCCAAGCGCAGGATCGGTGCGGAAAGCCCAGGCTTTGCCGCGCTGCACCAGCTGTACGCCGCGATGTTCGTAGAAGCGTCGCAACTCTTCCAGCAGCGATGGCACATTGCGGTTGTGCGGCAACAGGGCTTTGAGCTGCGCTAGCGGCACGGGTTCAGGGCTGGCAAAAATGAAGGCTTCCAGAGAGCGCAGCTGCTCGTTGCGCACCAACATCCTGTCGTCGTGCAAAACCTCAGAGGCAGAATCGTTGCTCGGCGCAGCGTGAGCGCGCGGCGGGCGGGCGTGAGAGCTCTCAGACACGCGACGAGGGGGGGGAAGAAGCCACGGAGGAGGGCGAAGAATGCTCGCTCCGCAGACGCAGCTGCAACGGGCTTGCAGAAGAGGGTTGATACAGCTCGGCATAGGCGTACGCAGAGCGCTCCGTCCCGTCGGGACTCTGTGTTCTTTGCGTTGGCGTTTTTTCAGGAACACTCCTGTTGTTGTTGGCGAGTTCCAAAGCTGCGAAGAAGAAGCCGGAAACGACAGATTTCAGGAAGAGCTTGGGGTTCTCTTCCTTTTCGGCTTGTCGATAGACGGCGGCAGGGATCAAGTGCAAAAGGTCGCGCCACTGCCTGTCGAGTTGCGCCTTGAGCGCCGCGCGCGCTTTTTGCGAATCGTAGAGTCGTAGCGAGCGAATGCGCAAACGTTGATTTTTTCGATCTCGGCGTCGTTCGATGGCGACATAACTTTGCAACAGTTCGAAAAGGTTGGCATCGAGCTCCCACTCGACAACGCTGTCAGGAAGCGTTTTTTGCACGGCACCGCAAGCGAAGATCTCAGAGCCTAGTCTAGGCAAGGTTCTGATAAAACATGCGGTTTCGCGCGCGCTTTCGAGCCACAGAAGGTTTTCGCGCAACATTTGTGCGCTTTTTTCTGCCTGCTCCCCCTCGACCTTGTCGCGCGGCAGCAACAATCGCGCTTTCATGCGCGCCAAGTGCGTCGCCATCACCAGATATTCGGCTTTAACGGCGAGGTGCAAGTTTTTGGCGCGTTCGATAAAGTCGAGGTACTGCTGTGCGAGCGTCGCAATCGAGATGTGTTTCAAATCGATGTGCTTTTGTCGCGCCAAGTTGAGCAAAAGGTCGAGCGGCCCCTCGTAGTTTTCCAAAGAGAGGGTCAGGCTTTCGTCCGCGCAGGGCGGTAGAGCGGGAAGGTCGGTCATGGCAATGGCAAGGTTGTGTTTAAACGCTAGCCTTGTCGGAGGCTTTGTTGTGCGTCTCGACCAGTGTCAAGAGTTCTTCCGCATCTTGTTTTTCTTTGGCGGAGAAGGTTTTTTTCTGTCGTGCGGCGAAGTCCAAAGCTTTGCCGAGGGCTTTGTCGAGGGCTTTGTCGAGCGTGGCGCGCGCGCGAGGAGAGATTTCTTGCGCGCAACACTCTGCGATGGCGCGTGTCGTCGTCAGCCTGCTCCCGCAGTAGAGAGCGAGATCGCATCCTGCCGCAAGAGCCTTGATCGCAAGATCTCGCTGCTTGCCTTGCAGGGCTTTCATGCGCAGGTCGTCGGAGATCAGCAACCCCTGGAAGCCTATGGCGCCACGAACGACATTGTCGATCGTCTTTCTTGAAAGCGTCGCGGGCGCGTCGCTGTCTATATCGTTGTACAGGATATGAGCGGTCATCATCATCGGCAAGTCTCTCAAAGCAAGAAAGCATGCAAAGTCGCTTTTGGCAAGGTCGGCGCGGCTCGACATGACGCGCGGTAGCCCCTTGTGGCTGTCGCAGGTTGCGCGTCCGTGTCCCGGCACATGCTTGACGATGGGAAGAATTCCTGCGTCCAGCAAGCCCTCGGCTTGCGCGCGTGCCAAAGAGGCAACGCGGGCTTGACAGTCGTCTTGAACGCCCTTGAGCGAGGAGGCGAAGGCTCTGTCTCCGATGACCGAATCCGCACCTTCGCTCGGCAGGTCGGCAACGGGGGCGCAATTGACCGTGATACCCAAGTCCGCAAGCTCTTCGCCCATAAGCCGCGCG
>CAYMEP010000146.1:0-3383 GCA_964389695.1 uncultured Rhodobiaceae bacterium
ACGTGTCAACTGCAAGGTTATGATTTCATTCAATATTGTTTTTTAAAAAGGAATGCTCCAAAAATGAAACATCGAATTTTGCATTATGAGCAACAATTATATCATTACCAAAAAAATCTTTTATTTTTTGTAAAGCCTCCTCGATGCCTAATCCTTGTTTTGTCATATCTTCAGAGATTCCAGTAATTAAAAATATTTTTTTCGGGATAGGCTTGCTGTTTTTGATAAAAAATGATATTTTCTCAACTATTGTTCCTTTTACAACTTTCACAGCTGCAAATTCTATAATTTCATCTCATTGCGGACTTAGTCCTGTTGTTTCTAAATCGAAACTTATATATGTGCAACCCGAGAGAGAAGATTTTCCAAATCTTGTTTTGTGTTTGTCGTAATTAATTAGTGGGGATAACTCTTCTGGCAATATATTTACTTCCGCACCGTAGATCATCTTGATGTTTTTGCCATCTTTTTTTAATTTATTCACGGTGTTTTCAGCTAATGAAAAAGATTGTACAGAGTTTAAATCAGTTATCCCAATTGCTTTATGTGAGCGGGCAACAGCTTTAGTGATATATTTTTCAAAAGAAGAGATACCGTTAAGTGTTGACATGTTTGTGTGTATGGAAAGTTCTGCCCTTTCTTCTTTTTCTGAAACATTTTCTTTTGGGAAAATGGAACTAATTTTAATGATTTTATTAATTCATCCGGAGTCTTCTTTTAAGAAAGTGTCAAATTTAGGATTAACTCTAGCCATAATACAATCGCCTACATTAAAAGAATGCATATACTCTTCATCTTTGGGTTTCATTGTAAATAATTTTAAATATACAGATTTTTCAAAATCTGTAATTGCAAAGGAAAAAATAGTTGCACCAGTTCTAGTTCTAATAACATTTTTCTTAAATATCTGTCCTTTTACATTTTGAAACATGCCGGTTTTGAGTTCGCCAATTTTAGTTAAAGAAACATTATCTTTCATAGACGAAAGTCAAAAGTTATTGTTAGATGAACTAGAAACAGGGTTTTTCTTAGGCTCTACGACAGGAATATTCTCAATTATTTTTTGTCTTTCGCTGGTTTCCTCGTTTTTAAGAAAGTTAAATAATATGTTTATTGGTGGAAATCCTGCTGTATCAAGAAAAAAATTAACGTTTTTTGCAAACGTTTTCCAAGAATCATTACTGAAATTTTTTTCAATATTAAAATACACTTTATTATGACGACAATCGCCCCTGGCGGATATTTTATTAGAAAAGTTTTCGTTATCGTAATTTTTTAAAAATCCGGCAATATATTTTTCTAAAATTATATTGTCATAGTCCAAGTCAATCGGCACTATTTTAATTCTCATTTTTGATTTTTTTTCAATTAAAATTATCTGTATTTTTTGAAATTGTTCAAAGAGAAGGATCTTATTTGTTTGCAAAGAAAAAGTGGCAACATCGTCAGTTGGATCATAAACAATGTGAGTAATTAGACAATTTTCAAGAAAGTTATTTTCTTTTAAAAATTCAACGGGAAATATTTTTAAGAGTTTGTTATTCATTTTAAATTATACTGTTCGCTATAACCGCCCCAAATATTGCAATAGAAAATAATATTAGTATTACAAAACCCGTAAAATAAAGGCCAATTTGTAATTTTCTAGGCAATTGTTTCCTGAATAAAATTTCAAAAAACACTTCGGTAAACTTGAATCCGTCGAGAGGAGGAAAGGGAAGAAGATTAAAGATCATTAATCCTATATTTAAAGCCGCTAAATAAGAGAAGTTGGTAACCACTATTTCTTGCGCGTTTCCTTCAATTAATCTGCCAAAAGAGCTAGAGGGCTCTCCACTGGGACTTCCACCGCTAAAATTAAATAATTCAACATAATTCTGAAAAAAGCCCGAAATATTATCTCCTAATAACATAAATCCGTCTCCTATATTGCCCTTTATAGCGGATGCTATAAAGGCCGCAATAACGGCTAAAATCAAATTGAAGAAAATACCATTTGCTAGAAATAACAATGCTTTTCACGGTTTGGTTTTGTCATACCTTTTATATAAAGGGACATTCCGTAATTCGTCATCCTCCAAAGCGTCTTTTTGAGCAACTAAAACATATCCCCCAAGAGGAAGCCACCTAACAGAATATTCCGTTGGTTTTTTTCTTACTGAAAAAAGTTTTGGACCAAATCCAATCGCAAATTCAATAATATGAAATTTAAATGCCTTGGCCATTATAAAGTGACCAAATTCATGAAAAGTAATAGAAAACAAAATATAACCAACACCAATAAGAATACCGGCTATTTCTATAAGAAACCCCATTATATGGATTCCTCTTGCCGTATAACAGAATTGTGTAAACGAATAATTTCATTAATTTTCAATTGTTTTGGGATGTCTTGGTGCCTTTCAACGGCTCTTTTATTTCTTTCTGTAATGTCGTAAAACGATATTTTATCATTTAAAAAAAGTCTAACATTTGCCTCATTTGCAGAATTAAACACTGCGCACAAGGAAGGGTTGTCAAAAATATCAAAAATAATTTTAAGCGGTAATCATCTTTTGTTGTCCATGTATTGAAAATTTAACTGCGAGACATCATTAAAATTAATGGGAGAAGTCTCGTTGGCAAATCTATTCCCTTCCATCAAGGCATACGATATGGGAAGGGACATGTTTGGGTTTGACATTTGGGCGATTATACTGTTATCCTGAAATTCAATCATCGAGTGAATTATTGACTCCTTGTGTAGAATGGGTACTATTTGATCTTTGCTAATATTAAATAGTCATTTAGCTTCGATAATTTCCAATGCTTTATTTGTTACGGTGGCACTATCTATTGTCACCTTGTTCCCCATTGTTCAATTTGGATGTTTTAAGGCTTCTTTCTTGGTAACTTTTTTTGTTTCCTCCAGTGTCAAATTAGAAAAAGGACCGCCGCTGCATGTTATAAGAATTTTTTTAAGTTCGCTTTTTTTACCACTGTGTAAACATTGTCACATTGCATTGTGTTCGCTATCAATAGGAAATATTTTCACATTATTGTCTTCGGCTTTTTTCATTATTATATGGCCACACGATACAAGGCTCTCTTTGTTTGCCAAGGCAATATTGATTTTTTGTTCGATTGCAGTTAAGGTGGGAACAACTCCAGCAAATCCAACTAATGCATTGATTATTAAATCAACATTTGCTTCTCTGATCATTTCGGAAATACCATTTTCTCCTGTAAAAATTTTTATTTTCGGAAACAAACTGCGCAATTTCGTAAATGATTCTTCATCTTGGATGAACACTTTTGTAGGTGAAAATTCGTTAATTTGTTCAATTAATTTGCTTAGTTGCTTGCCACATGCCAATCCAATAACTTTTATCTCTTTATTGTGC
>CAYMEP010000147.1:0-3368 GCA_964389695.1 uncultured Rhodobiaceae bacterium
TTCTAGTCTTTGTTCGACCAAACAGTTGTGGCAGGTTATAGTTACTGAATAATTTACTCCAAATGGAACTACGCTGTAATGCTTTGTTTTGGTCTTGTACAGTTTGAATGAATGCCTGCCATTCATGTTGTAATGAGAACATTGTATCTCAATTGATTCCATTAGACGCCACTCTGATTTTCTGTTGGACCAGTGTGCAAAGAAGAACATTACTTATCAAGACCTAAGGAGGTAATTCATGTATATCGACACCGATGTTTTTCGATCCTTGTTTTAAAGTGACAGTGGTACGAATCCTATTTATTATGAAGAAGATATGTGGACTATTGAAACCTCCGGGAGGTACTGTAACTTGTTCTCCTATACCTGGACCTGCTTCTAATTCAATTAGTAGTGTGACAGTACCTCCAAGACTCAATGTTTCTAACTGTGCCTCCTCAAGATCGACTATCAAAGGTTCAGAATGAGCAAAGTTTACATCTGGCTGTATATTTAGATTGGCAGTACTTAGAGTACCTTGGAGAGGATCACCTGTACTTTCATCAATAGTCTCTCTTAACACCATCTTCTCTTGAGTTTTGTTTGAAACAACATTAAATGTCACCTTGGCATAAGAAGCATCTGTCGTATCCTCCGATAATACTATCTTGTATTCTTTTACACCATTTACATACAAAAACTTACCACTAGATTGCGATATTGTTATAGTCCGTACATGATATATTCTATGTTCTGATATTTATGTCTATCATATGGGAAATGTGTTCTCTCATCCGAAAGATATGTGGGATCAAAGCTGAAACCAATACATATTAGCCAAGTCTAGATTGGCCAGAATATGCTAGATCTAGGCACATTTCAGGTTTATATTGTCTAATGTGAGCACTCCTCATGTATTGCGGCCAAGTGGAAATCATCCAATGTGGATATTTTTCAACAATAATCTGATTATATTTGACAGTATGGATTATGATTGTGAGTATGAGATTTAAGGAGTGACTGGTTATGCAAATAACAAGCTCTGCGATTGAATTGGGGACCATCATGAAAAAAATGTCGATGTATGATCTGCCACTATACGATTTTTCTATGAAAGATTTTGTTGGCAGATTGAAGGTACAGAAAATAGTGTATATCATACAAACATTTGGAGTATATTTGGGATATGATTTTTCATATTATCTACACGGTCCATATTGTTCCAAATTAGCTCAAACAGGATCCGAAGTATCTCAAATTTATGATGAAGTCCAGGTTTCAGATGGTATCTTATTCCAAGATGAAGATATGGAGGAAAAATATGCACAATCAATTAAATTATTAAAAAAATTGGACTCTACTAACAAATTAGAAATTGCCACATCATTACACCTATTAAATCACTGCCAAAAAATGGAAAAAAATAAGGCAATAGACACCGTAGTTCATAAAGTTGGCAAGAATTTTACGCAGAAACAATGTGAAAATATGTGGGAATTATTGGAGTCATTTGGCTTGGTGGATAACAAATGAAAAGATATAGAAATTTGTCTGCAATAGGAGGACCGACGGAAGGCCCAAAACCCGATCTTGAAGCACGTTTTGATCGTACTTTGCTACAAGATGGAGCGTGTTCGACTATAACTATCACCATAACATTACCTGAAAAACTTGAAGACGATTATATGACTTCGAGAGATTCTATGATTTATCACATGATGCAGGATTCGGCACTTGTTAAATTTCCAGGTTCTGGGATGTTATTGGTTAATCCAAATAAGGTATTTCGACCCAATGATGTTTTACCAGATAAAGCAGTATTAAGACCTACAATGGAGCGTTCAAAACTTACAGAAAAAATTATGCGAAGGAATCGACGACGACATGTATAAACTCTTGACATTTGACTCATTACAGCATATTTGTATGCTTAACATGTGGTAACCACTATGGTATCCACTATGGTAACTCTATGGGACATAATGATATATGCCGGAACTGCAACTGCACCGTTTTTCCTTTATTGGTTAAAAAAATATGGATATGCAGAAGAAATGAAAAGAGAATTATCTGGAATAATTTTATCCGAAATTCGACATAATAGCGATTTTTCAATAGATAATCCTGCGTTGGAACGTGAAAAAATTATTGCAGCATTTCACACTAATGTATATGATGGGATTGTTCATAGTACACATATTCGTTATTTCGATAAAGATTTACAAAAAAAATTACACGACTTATATCATGACATAAAAGACAAAGATCCAAATTCAAATTCTAATTTGGAACCCGTAATTCAAGAATTACTTAAAATGGAATATCATCATCCTGGACCTGCTAAAAAAATAAAAAAAACCTCATATCGTATTCTGAATATAATATTCTGGACAAAACATAAAAATAAATATATTAAAAATCCAAAACTTGATTCTAGTTTAATCTAACATTGAATGCATTCTAAAATAATTAAGAAATGTGTAGAATTATTTTATATGTGTTTTTTAACATAATATATATGACATATCATATAATTTCATTCGATTTAATTGATACATGCAGTAATAATTATGATAAAATATTCGAGCAAGTCAAGAAACACTTTGTTACATTCTACCAACATTCTACCAACAACTTGTTTAATCAAATTTAATAAAAATAATAAAGAAATTCTAGACTAGTTCAAACAATGTACCGGAGACGATCAAATACGCATATTTGTTTCTGAACGTCATCTTGAAAAATACACATATTTTTTGGATGATGTAATATCCGAAGATATTAAAAAAATAGAAAATAGTTCATAATACAATTGAAGATTATGTCCTGGAGTTTATGTGCGTGACATTTATTTCTTAAACCTCTTCAATTTCCCATGCACTTTGAATACCCTCAACCCAGCTTTGGCAAATTTCATCGTCTTCAACAAACGTAACAAACGAAAAACCCGGAAAAAGCCGAAAGAACGGGACAAGCAGCACAATGTCAAACCAATGTTTTTTCAAAAATACCTCCCAATTCTCACTTACACGATATTTCAAAACACATCAAATGCAAATACAACCCAGATTATCCTCCATTAATTGCGGAGATGTATCGTTTTGCTATGAAGAAAAAACAGGTGTTATTCTTATGACCATGGGTACATTAATCACAGGCGTTACCGATAATTATCATCTATATTCGAGTCAAATAAAGTCAAAAATAAGATAAAAATAATTATCGTAGATCTATCTGCGATCAGAATTTTGACACCTTCCGAATTTTACAGAAAACCACCCGAATTATACGCCTAGGTCAGATGTGTGAAAACCCCCTAAAATTTACTAGAGTAAAAAACCAAAAATATTATATATGTCCATTATGGTGCAATAGTATGGCAACTGAAC
>CAYMEP010000148.1:0-1007 GCA_964389695.1 uncultured Rhodobiaceae bacterium
TTCTAATATTGTATCTGTCGGTTCTTGTTTCTCTAAAACAGTTAGTTCTCTTTCAAGATTAAGTTTACATTGTTCCTTTATTGCTATTTGCCAATCAGACAGAATTTCTTCCGTATGAATGCCGATTTCACGATTATAATTTGGATATCTATGGGATAACATACGCGCTTCTGGCAATTGCTCTAGCTGCGTGATGATTTCTCTATAGTCATGCTTATACACACACCCTAGTAAATGCCCTTTTAATTGTTGTCTGTCAAGAGTACCATGTATTGTAACTAACTCAATTATATCATAGCGTAACCTATCTAACACAGTATCATTGAGAGATATTTCTTCAAACTCATCTATTTGAGTTATTAAAATATCTATATAATTCATAAAACGCATAATAATCATCGCTTCAGATAAAGGAAACTTCTGTGGTTTTTTAACTAAATTAGAATGTCTTGCAGAATAACTCGCTGGGCTTATATATTTTTTATATGTTTCACGGGACTCATTTATTACCATTTTTTTTTGAAACATATTCTCGAGTCTTGTTTTAATTTCTTCACCATAAAATTTACGTATATCTTGATGTTGAATTTTCTTCACTGCATTTCTTAACCGTTCAGATAAGGCAGCACGTCGTTCTGGAGTATCATATGATGCAACAGACACTTCACGTTGTACCAACATATCAATCATGGAAAAAGCTTCATCTATATTTTTTTGCATAATAGCAGCACCATATTCACGTATCATATCATCGGGGTCTTTTCCCTGAGGTAGAATTGCAAAATTTAGTGAATAACTAGGTTGCAAGAGAGGCAAAGCTTTATCAATCAAACGATAAGCTGCTTGTAATCCTGCAGAATCCCCATCAAAGCAGAGAATTGGTTCTTTCGCTAATTTCCATAAAAGTGTGATTTGCTCCCCTGTGATTGCTGTTCCTAATGGGGCAACACTATGAATAAATCCTCCCCCCGCCAGACTAATTACATCCATATATCCCTCTACCACAC
>CAYMEP010000148.1:1017-3359 GCA_964389695.1 uncultured Rhodobiaceae bacterium
ACCACACATAGCGTATTATTTTTATAGGCAGCTTGGCGTGCCTTATTAAAACCATATAATACGTTACCTTTATGGAAAAGTGATGTCTCAGGAGAATTGAGATATTTGGCCTGTACTTTTTTAGATAAAGCACGTCCTCCAAATGCTATTATTTCATCACGTTCATTTCCAATAGGAAACATTAAACGGTCTGAAAAGCGTTCAAAAACAGGCCGACCATCATCTGGTTGTATTACTAACCCAACATCAAGCATTTGTTTTATCGTAATGTTTTGTGTTTTCAGATAAGTAATAAGTCCTTGTCGTTTTGTAGAAGCATATCCAAGGTTAAACTGTTCAATCAATGCCTGTGTAATACCTCTATCAACCAGATAGTCACGTGCCTTACGCCCTTCATCACTCATTAAATTCTTATGAAACCAATGAGCTGCTTTTGCATTAACGTCGATTAATTGCATTTTCTTAATGTATTTTTGATCTTGTTCAAGATCTTGTTCAGGTAATGACAAACCAGCCTTTGAAGCTAAACGCTCTACCGATTCTATAAAGCTAAGCCCTTCTGTTTCCATTAGAAAATCGAAAACACTGCCATGCTTTCCTGTTGCAAAGCAATGGTAAAACTGTTTATCGTCATTCACAGTAAAGGATGGAGTACGTTCTGACTTGAAAGGACTGAGCCCAACAAATTCACGCCCTCTACGTACCAATTTCACTTTAGATCCTACAATCGTTGAAACACTGACACGGTTTTTAATTTCATCTAAAAAATAACGAGGAAAGTTCATAGCAGGATTTTAACATAAATATAAATCAAAATAGAATTTTTATAAAAGCGCTAAAACTTTTCTGGGGAAAACTATAGTCTTAATGTTTTCTAAATTTAAGATAATTGTCTCTTTACGACTACACTTGCCTGAGAAAAGTCCATTTGCCCAGAATAACGGGTCTTCAATTCAGACATAACTTGTCCCATATTTTTCAAACTTGTTGCTTCTAAATCTTTAACAACAGATTTAACGGCTTCATCAATTTCTTCTGAACTTAATTGAGCCGGTAAAAATTTTTGAATAATCTCTATTTCTTTTTGTTCTCGTTCTGACAAATCATGACGTGCTGCCTCTTCATATGTTTTAAAAGACTCAAGACGTTGCTTTACCATTTTAGATAAAATTTCTAAAATTTCTTCATCACTCACACCTTCTGTTCTATCAGCACCATGTGCAGAAATATCACGGTCTTTAACAGCTGCATTTACGAGACGCAAAGTCGTTGAACCAAGAGAATCTTTTGCTTTTATCGCTGTTTTTAACGCACCATTAATCTGCATTCGTAATACCATCCCAACCATAAGACACCCCAATCATGTCATCTAAAGAATTCACAAATTACGTCAAACTTAAGAATCATGCAAGCAGTCAAATTATAATAAGAGAGTCCTTGACCATATCATTTTAACTCTATAAAACTGAGTAAATTTCTCATGGCAACCAAGGAGTGTAGTAAATCTATGTCACTATATCATCACTACAAAACACCAACACTCTACCTTTTGAATATACAATTTATAGGAAACCTTTTGGGTTTCCTTTTTTTATACCTACCCCCTTATTCTTATAAATATAGAGACTCACAATGACAGACTGGAAATATATAAAACCAACAGGACTATTGATGCTCAGCGATGGTACAAAATACTATGGAAAAGGGTATGGTGCCTATGGACAAGCAATAGGAGAAGTCTGTTTTAATACGTCTATGACAGGCTATCAGGAAATTATTTCTGACCCTTCCTATGCAGGACAAATTATTACATTTACATTTCCTCATATCGGCAATACAGGTACTAATGAAGAAGATATGGAAACAAATATACTGCCTCTTGCAACAAAAGGCGTTATTTTTAACCAAGATATCTCTTACCCTGCAAATTATCGTAGTCAATCTCATTTAGATACATGGCTCAGAACACATAATATCATTGCACTTTCTTCTATAGATACACGCTCTTTAGCCTCTTATATCCGTGAGAATGGTATGTTTAATGCTGTGGTTGCTCATCACCCAGAAGGAATATTTGATCTACAAGAATTACAAAAAATGTTCCAGACATTCCATGGGCTAGAAGACGTCGACTTAGCCTCTAAAATAGGGACAAAAACACCGACAACTCCAAATCAATCATGCTGGGAATGGTCAAAAGGCTTTACCAATATAGACACCAAAAATGTACCACATATTGTCGCCTTAGATTTTGGGATGAAACAAAATATTGCGCGCTGTTTTATCTCATCAGATACCAAGGTTACAGTGGTTTCTCCTGAAACATCATTGCAAGACATACT
>CAYMEP010000149.1:0-3353 GCA_964389695.1 uncultured Rhodobiaceae bacterium
TTGAAGACAGTGCGCCTGAAGGAATATATAAAGTCAATGTTACGGCGGAAGATTCTTTAGGAGAAATGGTAGAGGGTGAGTTTTCATTGGTGGTGGTAGACCAAGTGGTGCTCAGTATAGATCCGAGTAGCTCTGTTACTGGTTATGTTTACGAAGATTCTGTGGGTGACAATAATCGTACAACTGGTCAAATTATAACAAATAATGCTAGTCAAGTGTTGCATCATGCTATTAGCTCGATTGGATTGTATGGGGCGGTGCAGGTTGATACAGATGGCAAGTGGACTTATGTGTTGTTGAGTGGGCATGCTGAGGTGAATAATTTAGATTCTGGTGATATGCTTGTTGACCGTTTTATAATCGAGGCTACAGATTCTTTTGGAGTATCGGTGGCACAAGAGATTAGTGTTGTTATTCATGGCGTCACAAATGTTTTTGGTAGTGATGCGGATTATGTTCTTGAATATGTGTTGCGCTTTGAAGAAGTTAAAGATGGTTCCTCTTTACCTGTTTCTGTTTGTGTGCTTTCTGTTTTAGATAATGAATTAACGGTTTCTTTTCGTTTTCAGAATGGAACACAAAATGAGGGTGATTTTGTAATAGATAAAGTAAGTGGTGAATTATTTTATATTGGTACTGGGTTAGATTACGATGAGTCTGTGAGGTCCTATGATTTGATAGTTGAGGCTTTTATAAACGGTAGAGATGCAATAACTTTACAAAATGTTGTCGTTAATGTCATTAATGTGGATGATAATGATCCTGAGTTTGTAGAAACATCTTATACTTTTACGTTAGTTGAGAATCAGCCAGGGAGTGGTGTTAACGTCAATGCTGGTGTGGATTATGAACCTATTGTACTTGGTGCGGTTGAGGCAACTGACCTTGATGGAACTAGTGTTTCTTATGAATTTCTGGGTTCTGTTCCAAATGACTTTTCTATGGACGGGTCTAATATTATCTATACTGGTTTAGGTGTGGATCGTGAGGTGGCGTCACAACTGTCATGGGTCATAAGAGCTCATTCTAATGGTAAAACAAGCGATGTAACCGTTACGGTCAATGTTATAGATGTGGATGATAATGACCCTGAGTTTGCAAAAACATCTTATGCTTTTGAGTTAGAAGGTAATAGACCTGGAAGTGGAACAAATATAATTACAGGTGTGGATTATGAACCTATTGTGGTTGGTGAGGTAAATGCAGTCGACTTAGATGGAACAGAGATTTTTTATGAGTTAGTAGGGTTTGTTCCTGGTGACTTTTCTATGGATGGAGCTAATATTATCTATACTGGTTTAGGTGTGGATATCGCGGTAATAACACAAATTTCATTGACTGTAAGGGCGAGCTCGAATGGTGAGTCGGACGACGTAACTGTTGTGGTGAGCGTTTTAGATGTTGATGATGATGCGCCTGAATTTGAAGAAACATCTTATTCTTTTAATTTGATAGAGAACAAGCAAGGAAGTGGAACAGATCCTAGTACTGGTGAAATATATTCTTCTTTTGTGGTTGGTAAGGTGAACGCAATAGATCCAGAAGGCACTGAAGTTACCTATCAATTGGTTGGGAATGTGCCAAGTGATTTTTCTATGGATGGTGCTAATATTATCTATACTGGTTTAGGGGTGGATTATGAGACGTCAACAGAATTGTCATTAACTGTAGAGGCTGCCTCTGCGGGTAAAACGGCAGAGGTGATTGTTAGTGTTATTATTGTAGATCAGGATGATAATGACCCTGCATTTGAAACGGAAGATGTTATTTTTTCTATTGAGGAAGGGGTGGCAAGTAAAGTGCTTGGCACAGTGATGGCTACTGATATAGATACTGTCGGTGCGAGTGTAGTGGTTCAATATACGCTAAGCGGTGAACCAGATGGTGTGACAATAGGTGCGACAGGTATTGTTAGTTATGTAGATGGTGATAGTAATGCTCATGTTGGTTTCGATGCAGAGGTAGCAACTCAACATACGTTTAAGGTGGTGGCTAGTTTTGATAATACCATTATAGAAAAAGAAGTTGTTCTAAATGTTATTAATGTTGATGATAATGTTCCTGAATTTGAAAAAACAGCTTATGAGCTTTCCCTGACAGAGAACGCGCCAGGAGGTGGAGTGAATTCTGCAGGTGAAGATTATGATCCTATTATCCTTGGAAGTGTTACAGCTATAGATCTTGATAACAGCACGATTTCTTATCGATTGATTGGAAATGTTCCAAGTGGTTTTTCTATGGATGGTGCTAATGTTATTTATACTGGTTTAGGTGTTGATGCTGAAACAATACAACAATTCTCATTGACAGTAGAAGCTGTATCTAATGCTCATTTAATAACTGTGCCAGTTGTTGTAAAAGTTGTAGATGTGGATGATAATGCTCCTGAATTTGCAGTAGGAAATGTTGTTTTTTCTATTGATGAAGGCGTGGCAAGTAAAGTGTTTGACGCAGTGATAGCTACGGACTCAGATGTTGATTCTCAGCATAAAATTATTCAATATACCTTAAGCGGTGAACCAGATGGTGTGACAATAGACCAAAATACAGGTGTTATTAGTTATTCTGATGATGGTAATAATGCTACGGTAGGCTTTGATGCGGAGATAAAAACACAATATACGTTTAAGGTACGTGCTGCCTCTGGAAGTTTTTTGGTTGAAAAAGAAGTTACTTTAAATGTTAATAATGTTCTTGATGTCGCTCCAAGCTTTATACAAACAACTTATGAATTTGACTTGGATGAAAACCAGGCTGGTGGTGGAACGAATCTTGATACGGGTACTGACTATGCGCCTATTTCTCTTGGTATAGTTTCTGCAATAAATACTGATGCTGATGATACTGCTACTATTACTTATGCTCTCGTCGGAGAACCAAATGATGTCGTCATAAATGGAACCACTGGTGCTATAAGTTATACAGGTGCTGGTTTTGATTATGAATCAGAAAGGCAATATACATTTCAGGTAAGTGCGACTCTTGAGTTAGGCACGGCTTCAATTGTTTCTAGTGTAGATGTAACATTAAATATTAAGGATCTTGATGAATATGATCCCGAGTTTTCTGAAAATATAGATGATTATACATTCTCTTTGAATGAGGGTATTGCAGGTAATAGCTCTAATGGATCGGCTATATTTTTAGGCACGGTTGGGGTAATCGATCTTGATGTGGAAGCATTGGAATATACGCTTCCAGGTGCGGTTAATGGTCTTTTAAATGGTTTTGAAATTGAGACATCAACTGGGAGGCTTTACTATGCTGGGGATGCTTTTGATCTTGAGGCAAATAATGCTGTGAACCAAATAAAGTTTAATGTTCAAGTCTCTTTTAGTGGTGGAGTGATTGAG
>CAYMEP010000150.1:0-3345 GCA_964389695.1 uncultured Rhodobiaceae bacterium
TAAAACACCTGCACACAAAACCGCAAATAATGTTCGCATAACAAACCTCCTTTATTTAAGACTCCGAAAAAAACTCATAACGCCCATCCCCAACAGGTATTCAACAGTTCGCTGCACCTACGGAAAGCCCCAAATTACTTTTTTATAACATAATCCAGACTATCCATCTATCAGATATTCGCGTGTATTGGTCGTCAATGGCATTGAAAGGTAAGCAACACAAAAATTATGGGATGTCAAGGCATATTTAAAATGTTACAGATTCCAATTTTCTTGACTTCTGTCCTTAAAATCTATACTTTGCGAGCGGCGGTTGGTGTATGTATCCTGAAAGAGAGGGGGTGCTTTGCGCGGGGCGTTGCCGTTTGTGGATTTTTGGTTGATTTGAGGAGAAGACATTTGTGAAGCATAGTGAAATTTCGTCGTTTATCTGGAGGGTCTGCGACGATGTTCTTCGCGGGCTTTTCAAGCCTTACGAGTATGGGAATATCATTCTGCCTTTTACTGTTTTGAGGAGGCTGGATTGCGTGTTGGCGCCTCGCAAAGACGAGGTAATTAAACTATACGAAAAGTACACATCCAAGAAGGTGGATAATCCAACTCCGCTTATTTTGAAGAAGATCGGCACCACCTTTTGTAACCACTCTCGCTACGACCTCGAGCGGCTGAGGCAGGATCCAGGCAACGTTCTGAAAAACTTACATAACTACCTTGGGGGCTACAGCCAAAACGTGTTGGAGGTCATTGAGAATTTCCAGCTGGACAAGCCAATTGAGAGGTTGGACAAGAACGGTCGGCTCTTCCAGTTCGTCGAAAAGTTCAGTGGGATAAATCTGCGCCCTGACCAAGTTTCCAACCATCAAATGGGGCAGGTGTTTGAGGAGCTGCTGAGAAAGTTTTCCGAGATGAGTAACGAAACGAGCGGCGAGCACTATACTCCCCGCGACGTCGTTCGGCTGTTGGTGTCGCTGCTCTTCTCGGAAGACAGGCAGGCTTTGCAGGAGGGCACTGGAAAGATCAGGAGCATCTTTGATCCTTGTTGCGGCACCGGCGGAATGTTGACCATCGGCAAGGAGTGGGTGCAAGAGCACGTCAACTCTGAGGTTGAATTAAGGTTGTTGGGACAGGAAATAAACCCGCAGACGTACTCCGTCTGTAAATCCGACATGATGATCATAGGAGAGAACCCGGAAAATATCCGGCTGGGCTCCTCCCTGTCGGACGACCAGTTTGCGGAGGAGCGTTTCGACTATATGGCAACCAATCCCCCGTTTGGGGTGAGTTGGAAGTCAGAAGAGAATTTTGTACGCAACGAGCGCGACAAGTCATCGGGACGTTTCTCCGCCGGTGTCCCGCGCGTCTCGGACGGTTCGTTATTGTTCCTTTCGCACATGATTTCCAAGATGGAAGACGGACGAGGCGGTGCGCGCATCGGCATCGTCTTCAATGGTTCCCCTCTATTCACTGGCAGCAGCGGCAGCGGTGAAAGCGAGATTAGAAAAAGGATCATTGAAAACGACTGGTTGGAGTGCATAGTCTCTCTGCCCGACCAGCTTTTCTTCAACACCGGGATTTCGACCTATATTTGGCTGCTGTCCAACCGAAAGTCCGAGAAACGCAAGGGACGAGTGCAGCTGATCGATGGGTCCTCTCTCTTTGAGCCCATGAAGAAATCATTGGGGAACAAGAGGAAAGCAATAACCCCTGCAGGAAGAGAGAAACTGCTGAAGATTTTTGAAAACTTCAAGGAGAACGAGCTCTGCAAAATTTATCCCAATGAATTCTTTGGCTACACTAAAGTTACCATTGAGCAACCCGTGACGGAGAATGGAGCCGTGGTCCGGGACCAGCAAGGAAACCCCAAGGCAGACCCCAAGAAGAGAGACTACGAACGCGTCCCCCTGAGTAAAGACATAGAGCAATACTTTGAGGAGGAGGTAAAGCCCCACCTTCCCGATGCGTGGATGGACGCAACCAAGAACAGCGAGGGATATGAAATCAATTTCACCAAGTATTTCTACAAATACCAGCCCCTCCGCTCACTGCAAGCGATCGGAGACGACCTGCTAAAACTGGACAAAGAGACAGAGGGACTGATGAAGGAGATATTGACGTGAGACCTATTGCCCTGCAAGGTAAGGTGGCGTTGGGCGGCTTGGAGTGCTTCCCATGATAGATGAAAATGTGTTCATTAACTATCCTCTTGATGATGATTATAAAACACGCCTTCAAACCATTTTATTTTCTTTGAAATATTTGGAAAAAATCCCAGTTAAATATGCCTTTTGAACTTGGTTTATTTGATGGATATAAGAAAAAAAACCTGGCAAAAAATCATATATTTTAGTCGTTTGTGATACTAAGCATGAATGGGAAAAAGCACTTTCGGATTATCAGGCATTTGATATTGAAATTTATAACAATGATGACGAGCTCATGGATATTATTAGAAAAAGGCTTAAAGCAGAACACGCCATGAACAAAAAATTAACCGACGCAAGAGCAGATTTTTTAAGTTTTTTGGAAAAGATATTTGAAAAGCAAAAAATTGAGGATATTGAAAATTAAAAATTAAAATTGAATGTAGAAGATTTTTGTCATTATTTTGAGGATTGGAGAAGCATTGCACATCATGAAACCGTATCCGTCCTATAAAAATAGTGGCATCGAGTGGATTGGCGAGATTCCGTGCGGGTGGGCTGTTTGCCATTTGAAATATATAAGTGAATTTAATCAAGATTCTCTTGGCAACAACACTGAATTAGATTACGGGATTGACTACATCGAAATCAGTGATGTTGATTCATTAGGGAACATTGGAGAACCAACACATTATCAATTCTCGAAATCACCCTCTCGATGTAGGAGAGTCGTAAAACAGAATGATATTATCATTTCAACGGTTAGAACTTATTTACGGTCTATAGGATTCATTCAAAATTCAGTATCGGACTTGATTTGTTCGACAGGTTTCTGTGTTGTTACCCCAGATTTAGATCTTGTTATCCCAAAAATGTTATTCTATCTGGTCAGAACAGAATTTTTCATATCAACAGTAATTGCATTGTCAGATGGGGTTTCGTACCCATCTATTCAATCAGAAAAATTGGCAGTAATAAAAATAGTCCTCCCCCCCCTCACCGAGCAACAACAAATCGCCGACTACCTTGACTGCAAAACTCAGCAACTGGACTCCCTGATTGAAAAAACGCAACAAAAGATGGTGCTGCTGAAAGAACAACGAACTGCTCTTATAAATCAAGTGGTTACCAAGGGACTCAATCCTGATGCGCAGATGAAGGATAGCGGCATCGAGTGGATTGGCGAGATTCCGTGCGGGTGGGA
>CAYMEP010000151.1:0-3309 GCA_964389695.1 uncultured Rhodobiaceae bacterium
ACCTACACCTGTATCAGTAATTGTAATGATAGTTTCATTTGGTTTATAAATTAATGAAATAATAATTTTATTTTCTTGTAACTTATTTTCTAAAGATTGTATCGATTCTGCTGCATTTTTTAAAATATTAGTTATAGCTTGTCCTAATAGTCTTTCATCAGCATAGGTATAAAGTTTTTTACTACCTTGTTGATCGGTATTAAATAAATACTCAATATTTTTATTTGCAATACGTTGTAGAAATATGCTTTGTGAGATGATATCTTCAAGCGACACTTTTTTAAAAATTGCTTTCGGCATGCGAGCAAAAGAAGAGAATTCATCGACCATATGTCTTATATTTTCTACTTGCCGTATTATAGTGTTTGTACATTTATCGAATGTTTTTATATCAGTTTTAATTTCTTTTTTATATTTACTTTTAATACGGTCAACTGATAGTTGAATTGGTGTTAAAGGGTTCTTAATCTCATGAGCAATTCGTTGTGCAACATCTTTCCATACTGTGGCACGTTGTGCTATGATAAGGTCAGTTACGTCTTCGAATGTAATGATATACCCGTCTTTATTGCCAGATAACTCAAAACCTGGTCTGATATGTAGCGATATTGTATGTTTTTGTTTTTTATCATTTTGAATTTCTATTTCAGTATCATATGTGCCGTTTATATTGATATTATCAAGCAAGCTATTTAAGATAGGATAGTGTGTAGAAAATTTTTCTCCAATGATATTATGTTGAGGTTCCCCCATAAGCATTGTAGTCGTTTTATTAACCTGTGTGATGAGTCTATTCTTGTCGATACTAATAACTCCTGAATAAATATTATCCAGAATACGCTGATTAAACAGGTGTTGTTTTCGTGTTTCTTGGTGTGTTGCAATAAGCTCATTTCTTTGTTGTAGCAACTTCTTACCCATAGTATTGAATGCCACTCCTAATAATCTTAAATCATTATGCATTTCCTTCTTGTTAATAATAACTTTTGTTTCGAGTAACCCTTTGCTCATTCTTTTTGCGGCAGTAATAATTTTTTGAACAGAAGAAAAAAATTTGTTTGAGAACCATAAGGTAAAAAATACCGTAAAAACTAATACTATAATACAAATGGATAAATAAAATAATCCAAACTGCATTTGTATTTTAAAACTGTGCAATTTAAAACGATAATAATTGCTATTATAGGCTTCTTGTTGATTGATATAAGGAAGAATACTTGTTGGAATAGGAGAAGAAATATATAGCCACCTATTGTTATTATTTTTTAATTTTATTATGCCTTGTATTTGATTATTTAAGTGAAATGTTGATATATCAGTTTGCTTAAGTTCTCGAGCAATCAATTTTTGAAAGAAGTGTTGGTTAGGTGTTTTTAATTTTGTATCAGCTTGTTGAATTATTTTTCCATTTGAATCTAACAAAACAAGAAATAGTGCATTATACTCTTTAGATTTTTGTGTCAAAAATAGATTTATATTCTTTTGATTTGGTAATAATGCAGGAAAGGATTTCACAATTTCTTTTTCTATTGAGATTAGGTCTTTTCTGATTATACTTTCTTGATATTGCGTAGAAATTTTAGAAATTTCTTTTGTATCTAAAATAATTTGACTAACATGTTGGTCAAAAAGTTCATTTAACCCATTATTTATAGTTAAAACTGCAAAAGTTGCAATGAACATTGTTGGAAGTATAGAAAGAAGCAGTAAAAAGTTAAGAGAACGTTTTTGTAGGGAAGTATGCCGAGTACTTATTCTTTTATTTCTCCATATACGAATAGTTTTTATGGCTAGTATGATTATTAAAAGTGAAACAAAAATTATATTGCTAATAAAGATATTTGAAAAGGTCTCAGGACTTAATAGGTTATAAGGTGTGTGTTCTAATAAAATGTAGCTATATAGGCTAGAAATAGCAGCCATTACTATGATGGTGGTACATAAAAAATTTATAACATTTATTTTTCTGAGAGATGTCCACAGTCTATCAAAGTTATTTATGCTGTTTAATTGGTGTCTAAGTGACATTTTTATCTATTGCCTAATACTAGGTCCCATATTCTAGATGACATATTTAGTTATTAAAAGAAAGTTAAAAATTGTCTACTTTTTTCTAAACTTTTTAGTGTCGTAAAAATGTTACAGACTCATGACGTTTCTAGACGAGGAAATAAAATATTTAATACAGGTAAAGTGACTCCATATTGGAGTCTGTAATCTTTTCCTAAATGTAGAAAAGAACGTTGGTCTTTAGGGACAGAGAGTAAATCTAATAGTTTAGTGCTACCATCAGGAATAACAGGTTGTAAAAGTATGGCAATTTGTCGCAAAGCTTCAATAGTCGTATACAGTATTGTATGCATGCGTTCTGGGTTTGTTTTTTTCAATGCCCATGGTTCTTGGGCTGCAAAGTATTTATTAATTTCAGAAATAAATGAAAAAATAGTTGTTGTATATTTAGTGATTTGATAATTTATCATTTCTTTTTGAACAATTTGTAATAAATCATCTGCTTTTTCAAGAATTTTAGAATCTTCTTTGGTTAAATTTGTACATTGAGGAATACTTGCTTTACAGTTTTTATGTATCATACTTAAGCACCTTTGTGCCAAGTTTCCTAAATCATTAACAAGGTGAGCGTTAGCAGACTCTATGATGATTTTGTCACTAAAACTACCATCTTGCCCAAAGTTGATCTCATTAGTAAAAAAATACCGTAATACATCTACATCAAATTTCTCTATTAAATTAAAGGGGTCTGCAACATTTCCAATGGATTTAGACATTTTCTGACCACGTAAAGTAAGAAACCCATGGGCAAAAATATTTTTTGGTAGTGGTAATTCAGCAGACATTAAAAATGCAAGCCAATAAACCCCATGGAAACGTGTGATATCTTTACCAATCACATGTAAAGCGGCAGGCCAATAGTATGAGGTTAATTCTATATCAGGATAACCAAGTGCTGTAAGGTAATTTGTTAAAGCATCAACCCAAACATAAACAACATGTTCTGGATCATTAGGTACTGTAACGCCCCAATCAAAACTTGTTCTAGAAATAGATAAATCTTCTAATCCAGAATTAATAAAGTTAACTATTTCATTATAACGTGATTTTGGTTGAATAAAGTTAGGGTTATTTTTATAAAAATCAATAAGTTTATTTTCATATTTTTTGAGTTTAAAGTAATAATTCTCTTCTTCTACCCATTCTACCTCTGCACCAGTTGGTGCTATTTTTTCTCCATTATCATCAACGATTAATTCATCTTCTTTGTAAAAGCATTCTTCTCTTACGCAATACCAC
>CAYMEP010000152.1:0-3306 GCA_964389695.1 uncultured Rhodobiaceae bacterium
TGTTATTATTTCAATAAAATTGGAGAAAAATATGTATCGAGATTTGCCTAAAATTGATTTAGGGTTAGAAGTACAAGAGAATGGACAATTGCCTCGGGTTGTTGTGGCTATGTCTGGTGGAGTAGATAGTTCTGTTGCAGCAGCATTAGTGAAAGCATCTGGGTATGAAACTATTGGAATTACTTTACAACTTTATGATCATGGTGAAGCAGTGCGTCGTAAAGGGGCATGCTGTGCGGGTCAGGATATTCATGATGCTAAGCGTGTGGCAGCTTCATTAGAGATCCCTCATTATGTTTTAGATTATGAATCTCGCTTTCAAGAACAAGTGATGGAAGATTTTGCGGATAGTTATTTGGCTGGACATACACCGATTCCGTGTATTCGTTGTAATGAGAGTGTTAAATTTAAGGATTTGCTGAATACGGCTCGTGATTTAGGTGCAAAAGCTTTGGTGACAGGACATTATATTGCCACAAAATATGGTAAAAATGGTTGGGAAATGCATCGTCCTGTCGATAAGCATCGTGATCAGTCTTATTTTTTATTTTCAACAACCAAAGAACAAATGCAGTTCTTACGCTTTCCTTTGGCTGAATTAACCAAAAATGATATACGTCAATATGCGAAGGATCTAGAATTGATTGTCGCTGATAAGTCAGATAGTCAGGATATTTGTTTTGTGCCAAATGGAAATTATGCCAAAGTTATCGAAAATATGAGACCAGATTGTAGTTTGCCAGGGGATATTGTTGATAAAAATGGGAAAGTTTTAGCGCAGCACCAAGGGGTATTACATTATACTGTTGGACAGAGGCGAGGATTAGGGATTGCTGTTGGTGATCCTTTATACGTCATCTCTATCGATGCAAAAAAGCGGCTTGTTGTTGTAGGAGAAAAAGCCGAATTAGCACGCTATAATGTACAGTTAAAAGAGGTGAATTGGTTGGGTGAAGAACAGGGAGATGAGCCTATATCTGTTTTTGCACGATTACGCTCGACAGGTGATTTAGTTCCAGCAGATTTATATCTTTTATCACAAGGGCGTGCAGAGGTAAAATTACAGGATGCTGAAATAGGAATTTCATCAGGTCAGGCTTGTGTCTTTTATGGTGATAAAGCTCGTACAGGACAAGTTTTGGGCGGTGGTTGGATTACTGCGGCACAATAAATTTAGACACTTATAGGCTTATTTATCTTTGGGTTTTTCTTGAACATTTATATGTCCAGATAATCTCATTCCTATAACTCTTTGACTGAAGTAATGAAGTTTACTAAATTAGGATAATCGGTAATTAAAGACTCCAGAGCAATTTCATCAATATTTTGCCATGCCTACATACTCTTAAAAGAAGCTCCAAAAGATTGAGAACTAACGGGTGCAGAATAAGTTCTCTTGAAATTAAAAGGAGGGTATAAGTAAACCAAATCTACTGATTTGTTATTCATACCATAAAGAATATAAAGATTATCCCCTGTATAGAGCGTGTTTTTTATAGTTCGATTTACTTATTTTGACTAATTTCTTTATATAGAAAAATCTAGTGGAGTATAGCAATACTGAAAGATAAAGTATATTTGCATTTTATAGAAAATATGCTAAATCTGTTTATCTTTGGCGGGGTAGCTAAGTTGGTTAGAGCAGTGGAATCATAATCCATTTGTCGGGGGTTCAAATCCCTCTCCCGCTACCATTATAATAAATTTTTGTAAATAGACACAGGGAAAGAGGTTATCTCCCCTTAATAACTTATATTTATAATATACGGTTTATAGAGTGTTTATTTATAAAAAAAAGGGAGAGCTACAATAAGCTCTCCCTTTTAAAACTTATCTCTCAATTACAGAGAGACGAGAATTAATCAACTAATCTTAAATTTGTAGCAGAGTATTTTCCGTTATTACCCTCTGTTTTTTCAAATTCAACTTTTTGATTATCCGACAGATCATTAAGACCTGCATCTTTTACTGCTGTGACATGTACAAACACATCTTCACCACCTTCATCAGGTGCTATAAATCCAAAACCTTTGTTTGGGTTAAACCATTTAACTGTTCCTTGCATAATTATTATATCCTTAACATTAATCTGGCGACAGCAAACCAGATGAAAATATAACGAACATAAGATCTAATCCCAGTGCGTTGTAAGCCATCATGGCGAATTGAATTACTTCTTTTCACCTTACATATATTCATGTGACATATTTTCTTTGTTGTGACAAATAAAAAACATCATTATTATGGTAACAATTTGAAAGGAAACATTGTGTCATTAAAATTTCTTTGTCCGCTACCGGAACAGTTACAAAAAAAATATAGAACTTGGCATTTCAATTTAACCAAGGAAATACAACAAAAGTACTCAAAATTAGCGAAAAAACAAAATCCAGAAACAATGATTATTTCTTGTTGTGATAGTCGTGTTTTGGTAGAGGATCTTTTTCAAGCAGAGGTAGGCACTTATTTTGTCCATCGGAATATTGCTAATTTTGTTCCAGAATTTAGTGATAATGAGAACAGCACAGGATTATATGGCACTTTATCTGCAATTGAATATGCCGTTCTTTATTTAAAAGTGAAACGAATTATTATTTTAGGTCATTCTAATTGTGGTGGGGTCGAAGCGGGCTATCATTTGTGTGAACAAAATGAAGTTCCTAAAGGTAAATTTATTTTACCTTGGATACAGCAATTAAGCCCAGCTTATAGAACAATGTGCCAAGCTATGGAAGATGGACATAAATGTCTTACAACAATGGAACAAAAAGGCGTTGTGTTGTCTATTCGTAATCTGATGAGCTATGAATTTATTCAAAAAGCTGTTGCACAAGGTGTTTTGGATATTCATGGGTTATGGTTAAATGTTTCTTTGCATCAACTCTATACTGTAGATGATAAAGAAAACTTTAACCCAGTTGCTTTATGATATTTGTTGCAAGGGTTTTAAAATGCTCATCAACGGTTTTTATATCTCGATTCTGATAATTTTGGTTAAGAGGAAGAGAGGCTAAGAGTTTATTGTTAGTTTCCTCCGCTATTTTTTTACCACCACCTTGTCCAAAAGGATAAATTTTATCCCCATGACTGGTTTTTATCCATGCCATGTTTTCGATAATCCCAAGAATCGGGACATTCACCTTATTGAACATTGTGATAGAGCGGCGCACATCTGCGAGTGCTAAATCTTGTGGAGTCGTGACAATTAGTGCCGCTGTTACAGGAATCTTTTGTGCCATAGTAAGTTGAATATCTCCCGTTCCAGGAGGTAAATCTATAATTAAAATATCTACTTTATCCCATACC
>CAYMEP010000153.1:0-3303 GCA_964389695.1 uncultured Rhodobiaceae bacterium
AGATAGAGGTGCATGCAATAATTGTTGGGATAATGTATTTAATAAAAATGGCAATTTTGTTGGCGCTAAATCCAAGAATAATTGTGGTTCCACACCTATTACACCATGTAAAGATCCTGTCTATACGGCTCTGTGTAATGCCTGTAAAAACACACCCGATGCTGTTGGAAACATATCCTGTAATTAAATATAGAAGTATATTGTAAAAATGCGTATATATAGAATATGGATTATATAGATGCAAAATCACTTAACGTAAATACAGGACAGATAAAGATTCACAATGATGAAGATTTTTCTGCTATGAGAAAAGTCGGACAAATGGCCGCCTCTTGTCTTGATATGATTGGTGAAAACCTTAAAATCGGGATGAGTACTAATGAGATTGATAGGATGGCTCATGAATTTATTACAAGTAACAATGCTTTTCCTGCCCCTTTACATTATCATGGTTTTCCAAAATCAATCTGTACTTCATTAAACCATGTAATTTGTCATGGTATTCCTGGGGATAGGATTTTAAAGAATGGTGATATTATCAATATAGATGTCACTCTTATTTATGATGGCTGGCACGGCGATCATAGCCGTATGTTTGCTTTAGGCAATGTCTCCACTAAGGCTAAAAAGTTAATGAGTAGTACTTATGAAGCCTTAATGGCTGGCATTGAAATTGTTCGCCCTGGAACAACACTTGGTGATATTGGTGCCATCATTGAAGCAAAGGCACAAGAAAACCGTTTTTCTATTGTCCAAGAGTTTTGCGGACATGGCTTAGGAAGAGTCTTTCACGATACCCCCAATGTGATGCATTATGGAATACCTGGTCAAGGAATTGTTTTACGAGAAGGTATGTTTTTTACCATTGAACCAATGTTAAATGCAGGAAAACCTGATATGAAAATTTTATCAGATGGGTGGACAGCCGTAACTCGGGATAGATCTTTATCGGCACAATATGAACACTCTATTGGTGTTACCAAGAATGGGTATGAGATTTTCACACTTTCCCCTTCTCATAATCATCAGCCTCACTTAACTCCGATTATGCAATGACGAAACAAAAAACCACACCGCACCATGCTGGACATCGTCAACGCTTGCGTCAACGTTTTATGCGTGCTGGTGTAGATTCTTTACAAGATTATGAATTATTAGAGCTTATCCTTTTTTCTGCCATTCCACGGTCTGATGTAAAACCTTTAGCAAAAGATTTGTTAAATACTTGTGGTGATATTTCTGCTGTTATAGGTGCAAACCCTGACAAATTAAGGCAGATAAATGGTGTAACAGAGAATGTTATCATAGAATTAAAAGTGGCAGAAGCATTAGCACAAAAACTTGGGCAATCAAAAATTATGAACCGTCCAACGATTGGTTCATGGGATGATATGATATCTTATTGCAGAACAACAATGGCAGAAAAAGATGTGGAAGAATTTAGAGTCTTATTTCTAGACCGTAAAAACAATTTGATCGCTGATGACCTCATGGGAATAGGTACTGTTGATCATGCGCCTGTTTACCCTCGTGAAATTATGAAGCGTGCTTTAATACATTCAGCCTCCGCCTTAATTATTGTTCATAATCATCCTAGTGGTGACCCAACCCCTTCTAAAACAGATATTAAAATGACCAATATAATCAAAGATACCGCTTTAAGTCTTGGAATTGTCTTGCATGATCATTTAATTATTGCCAAACAAAATGAAATGAGCTTCAAAAACTTAGGATTATTATAACTAGTATACAAAGGAATAGACCATGATCCCACGCTACGCACGCCCTGAAATGACAAATATATGGACAGACCAGATGAAATATTCGATTTGGTTAGAAATTGAATCTCACGCTATGGATGCCATGGCAGAGCTTGGCACTGTTCCTAAAGAAGCAGCACAGGCTGTACGTGAAAAAGGTGGTTTTGATATTCAACGTATTGATGAAATTGAACGTGAGGTAAAACATGACGTGATTGCCTTTTTAACAAGTCTTTCAGAACATGTAGGGCCAGAAGCTCGTTTTGTTCATCAAGGTATGACCTCATCTGACATTCTGGACACTTGTTTCAATACACAGCTTGTCCGTGCTAGTGATATTTTACTTCAAAATATGGATAAATTACTTAAAGTTTTAAAAGAACGTGCCATAGAACATAAAAAAACCATTACAATTGGTCGTAGTCACGGTATCCATGCAGAACCAACAAGCTTTGGTCTAAAGTTAGCTCAAGCCTATGCTGAATTTCACCGTAACCGTGAAAGATTACTCTTAGCACGTGCAGAAATTTCCAGCTGCGCGATCTCTGGTGCTGTTGGTACATTTGCTAATATAGACCCTTTTGTTGAAGAATATGTTGCAAAAGAAATGGGATTAACGGTTGAACCTATTTCATCACAAGTCATTCCTCGTGATCGCCATGCTATGTTTTTTGCAACACTTGGTGTCATTGCTTCATCTATTGAGCGTGTTTCTGTCGAAATTCGTCACCTACAACGTACAGAAATTTTAGAAGCAGAAGAATTTTTTGGCAAAAATCAAAAAGGCTCATCAGCGATGCCTCATAAACGTAACCCTATATTAACAGAAAATTTAACTGGCTTAGCACGCCTAGTCAGAGGAATGGCTTTGCCTGCTATGGAAAATGTTGCTCTTTGGCACGAAAGAGATATTTCTCATAGCTCTGTGGAACGTATGATTGGTCCTGATGCGACCATCACCTTAGATTTTGCCTTGGTACGCTTAACGAATGTTATTGAAAATTTAATGATTTACCCAGAAAAAATGCAAGAAAATTTAGATAAATTAGGCGGATTAGTACATTCACAACGTGTCCTACTTGCTCTAACTCAAGCAGATGTTAGCCGTGAAGAAGCCTATCGTCTTGTTCAGAGAAATGCTATGCTTGTTTGGCAAGAAAAAAGTGACTTCCTTTCCTTATTGAAATTAGATCCAGATGTCACTCAAGCACTTACTCCAAGCCAATTAGAAGCTCTATTTGATATGAGCTACCACCTCAAACATGTGGATACAATTTTTAAACGAGTATTTATATAAATACCAACAGTAGAAATTAAGGTAATCTTCCTCTCAATAAATAGGTAATAAATATAATGTCACGACGTGAAAAAATATATGAAGGAAAAGCAAAGATTCTTTATAAATCCTCTCAACCTAATGCGCTCATTCAATATTTCAAAGATGATGCAACCGCATTTAATGCAGAAAAACATGAAGTTATTGATGGAAAAGGCGTTTTAAACATTCGTATTTCTGAATATATTTCTCTACGCCGAGCACAAG
>CAYMEP010000154.1:0-3287 GCA_964389695.1 uncultured Rhodobiaceae bacterium
CAATACAATCTGAACCTGTATCACCACCACCAATCACAATCACATGTTTATCTTTTGCTATAATAGGTGATACTTCACCAATAGGTTCATTGCTCACATGCCGGTTTTGTTGTGTTAAAAACTCCATTGCAAAATGTACACCATCTAATTCACGACCAGATACAGGCAAATCACGAGGATGTTCAGAACCAGTGGATAAAACAATAGCATCATGTTTATTTTTTAACTCTTCAGCAGATATATCAATACCAATATGTGTGTTGTAATGAAACTCTATTCCTTCGGCTTCCATTTGCTTTATCCGCCTGTCAATGACAGTTTTGTCTAATTTAAAATCAGGAATACCAAAACGGGTTAAACCACCAGCCTTACTATTCTTCTCATAAAGGTGAACTTCATGTCCGACACGGACTAATTGTTGTGCACAGGCAAGTCCTGCTGGACCAGCACCTATAACTGCAATAGATTTTCCTGTTTTTTTATCACAAATTTGTGGGGTAATCCATCCTTCTTCCCAGCCTTTCTCAACAAGAGAGTATTCAATCGATTTAATTGTTACAGCTTCGTCAATTAAATTTAAAGTACAGCTAGCTTCACAAGGGGCAGGACAGACACGACCAGTTAACTCAGGAAAATTATTTGTCGAATGTAAATTCAACAGGGCAGTCTTCCAATCACTTTTATAGACCAAATCATTCCAATCAGGAATTTGATTGTTGACTGGGCAACCCGTATGACAATAAGGAATACCACAATCCATACAACGTGACGCTTGAGATTCTAAACCTGAATCACTTAAAGGGACAACAAATTCATTAAAATTTTGTAAGCGAGATTCTACCGTTTTTAATTTACGGTCATGACGATCAATCTCTAAAAACCCAGTTATTTTTCCCATAAACTTATTCCTTATTGTCCTGCTTCAAGTTCCAACGCACGACGATATTCTATCGGCATCACCTTCTTGAATTTTGGTAACCAATTTTCCAAATCTGATAGTATTGTTTTGGCTTTCTGTGAATTTGTATATTCTAAGTGATGTTGTAATATTTTTGATAAACGTTCACAATCATAACGAGACATATTGTCTGTTAAATTTTGTAAATTATCTGTTGTTTCCATGGGAATAGTTTCTAGAGTGATAGAATTCATATTACAGTATTTTTCAAATTGATTATGTTCATCTAATACATAAGCAATGCCCCCTGACATTCCTGCTGCAAAGTTTTGACCAGTTTGTCCAAGAATCACAACACATCCTCCTGTCATATATTCACAGCCATGATTACCAACCCCTTCAACAACCGCAATTGCGCCTGAGTTACGTACTGCAAAACGTTCGCCAGCAACGCCACGGAAATAACATTCTCCAGCAATTGCACCATATAATACCGTATTACCCACAATGATACTTTCTTCTGGGACGATAGAACTATTTGCAGGAGGAGAAATAACTATTTGTCCACCTGAAAGGCCTTTGCCAACATAATCATTGGCTTCTCCTTCAAGATCAAAGAAAACTCCATGAGCCAAGAATGCCCCAAAACTTTGTCCTGCTATCCCAGATAGTTTGACGGTAATACTCTTATCGGGAAGTCCAGAATGACCGTATTCTTTTGCCAATGTTCCAGAAAGCATTGTCCCAGCCGAACGATCTGTATTACAGATCTTAGTCTCAATCTTTACAGATTGTTGAGAGGATAAAGCAGGTTCAGATTTACGAATTAATTCTCGATCTAAAATATCATCAATCGGGTGTTGTTGAGACTCACAATGAAAAAGAGGAGAATCATTATCAGAGGTAGATTCCATAAAGAAACGTCCTAGGTCAATTCCTTTGGCTTTCCAATGGTCAACAGCATTCTGATTATCTAAAAATTCTGTCTTTCCGATTAGGTCATTCAGTTTTGCAATACCCATTCCAGCCATCAAGTGACGAAGTTCTTCCGCAACAAAGAAAAAATAATTAATAACATGTTCAGGTAGTCCTGTGAAACGTTTGCGCAATTCTTCATTTTGAGTGGCAATCCCAACAGGGCAGGTATTAAGATGACATTTACGCATCATAATACAACCTGCAGCGATTAATGGGGCTGTCGCAAAACCAAATTGATCAGCACCCAATAAAGCCCCAATTAATACATCACGTCCTGTGCGTAAGCCACCATCTACTTGAACTGCCACCCGACTACGTAAATTATTCATAACGAGTGTTTGTTGTGTTTCAGCAAGACCAATTTCCCAAGGACTACCAGTATGTTTTATAGAGGTTAAGGGGCTTGCACCTGTTCCACCTTCAAATCCTGAAATAGTTACATGGTCAGCACGTGCTTTAACAACACCAGCTGCAACTGTTCCAACCCCAAGCTCAGAAACTAATTTGACAGAAATATCAGCCTCAGGGTTTGCATTTTTAAGATCAAAAATCAACTGAGCTAAATCTTCGATAGAATAAATATCATGATGAGGCGGAGGAGAAATGAGACCAACACCTGGTGTAGAATGACGCACTTTCGCAATTCTTTGATCAACTTTATGTCCTGGTAATTGTCCACCTTCTCCTGGTTTTGCACCTTGTGCCATTTTAATTTGAATCATATCAGCATTAACTAAATATTCCGTAGTGACACCAAAACGACCAGAAGCAACTTGCTTAATGGCAGAGCGCATAGGGGAAGTGAAACGTTCAACTTCTTCTCCTCCTTCACCTGTATTTGATTTGCCTCCAATTTTATTCATCGCTTGTGCTAAAGTCGTATGAGCTTCCGCACTAATAGACCCAAAAGACATTGCTCCTGTTGCAAATCGTTTTACAATTTCACTTGCAGGCTCAACCTTGTCTATAGAAAGTGGTTTATGTCCTAATTCTTCAGCGGTCTTAATATGTAACAAACCTCGTAAAGTTAATTGAGTTTTGTCTTCATCGTTGATTCGTTGTGCATATTCATTATATTTATCTTGGTTATTGCCACGGACAGCATGTTGTAAAGAACTTACCGTATCACTTGTCCAAACATGTGATTCACCACGTGTACGAACAGCATACTCACCTCCAATATCAACAAAGTCTTTTAAAATTTCTTTCTTACCAAAAGCATTCTTATGACGTAGAATGGTTTCTAGCGCAATCGTTTCAAGAGAGACACCTTCAATACTCGATATTGTTCCTGTAAAATAATCATCAACAAAGTTTTGCTGTAGACCCACAGCATCAAAAATTTGTGCGCCACAATAAGATTGGTAAGTTGAAATACCCATTTTTGACATTACTTTACGCATACCTTTGC